>JAWLGG010000271.1:0-4675 GCA_041685155.1 Chromatocurvus sp. | reverse complement strand
GTTTCATGCCATGGAGTTTCAGCGGGCGAGGTTGCGGGCGAGTCAGCAGTTGGCGGAGTGGAATCTTGGCAAGCCCCTAGTATTGTAGACACCTGATAGCGTTTATACTGACCGCCAACAGGAGTATGCATATTATGAGCGGCAAGCGCTATACAGAGGAGTTCAAACTGGAGGCAGTTCGCCAGGTCGTTGACCGGGGTTATAGCATCAAAGAGGTAGCTACCCGGCTCGGCATCACGGGGAACAGCCTGAGTACCTGGGTTAAGAAATTCGGAGATTCGGGAAGCCAGCATCAGACCATTACCGAGCAGCAGCGAGAGCTGCGAAGATTGAAGGCCGAGCTGCGCCGGGTCGAAGAGGAGCGCGACATCCTAAAGGAGGCCGCCGCGTACTTTGCAGGGGAGTCAAGGAAAAGTACGCGTTCATAAAATCTCGACTCGAAAAATATTCGGTCGTTGCCATGTGCCGGGTACTGAACATCCACCGCAGCGGGTTCCATGCCTGGCTGCATGAGCCACAAAGCAACCGAGCGAAAGAAGACAGCCGCCTTCTGATCAAGATTAAACAGCATTGGGCGGAGAGCGGCTTCGTGTACGGATACAGAAATATTACAAAGGATCTGAAGGATGACGGCGAACAGTGCGGAAAGAATCGTGTCTACCGGATCATGCGCCAGGCTGGCATTCGGGCCCACAGGGGCTACAAGAGGCACCGTGGCTTCACCGGTGGCGATCCCTCACAGGTGGCACCCAATACGCTTAACCGGCAGTTCGACGTGGATGAGCCTGACGTGACATGGGTAACCGATTTCACCTACATCCGAACCCACGAAGGGTGGCTGTATCTCACCGCGGTGATCGACCTGTTCAATCGCCAAGTGATTGGCTGGAGCATGAAAAGCAATCCACGCTCCGACCTCGTACTCGACGCGTTACTGATGGCTGTCTGGCGAAGGAAACCGAAGCGTCGGGTTCTCGTGCATTCCGATCAGGGCATCCAATATACCTGCCGAGACTGGAGGGGCTTCCTGAAGGAGCACAACCTGGAAGCCAGCATGAGCCGCAAGGGGAACTGTCACGACAACGCAGTGGCTGAGAGCTTCTTCTCGCTGCTCAAAACGGAGCGCATCAAACGAAAGATCTATCCAACACGCAACGAGGCACGGGCTGACATCTTCAACTACATCGAGTTCTTCTACAATCCGAAGCGGCGCCATGGGAGCAACGATGGCCTGTCGCCGATCGAGTATGAAAAGCTCTATTTCGAGAAGCTGTCAGGTGTCTAGGAAACTAGGGGCTTGCCAAAGCTGTCATGGCGGATTTTGACGCAGTGTGGGCTCGGCTGGTCGAGCAAGGCCAGCTTCGCCGCGAGCTTCAATCTGGATGGTATAGTACTGGAGGGCGAGCTGCCACGACGTGCGCGACGATTGGTCACGGAATGGATAGCCGCCCATGTACCGGAATTGGAAACGAACTGGGAGAAGGCACGGTCTGGGTACCCCCTGGATTATATCCGGCCGCTGGAGTAACTATGCTGCATGTGCGATCCGTCCGGCATCTGTCCGGCTACCGACTCTGGGTAGTATTCGATGATGGCCGCGAAGGGGAGGTAGACTTGCAGGGTGAACTTCATGGCCCGGTATTCGAGCCGCTTCGCCGTGTTGAATTCTTTCAACGCGCCACTGTCGATCCGGAACTGGAAACGGTGGTATGGCCCAACGGGGCCGACCTGGCGCCGGAATTTCTTCGGTCTCGTTGCCGGTTGGCGTGAGGTAGTCCAGCAGTCACCCCGCGCACCGGCCTGGCGGCCGATGCCACGGGGGCCGGACGTACGCGGGTGGTGGACTGAGGGGCTTCCCAGCGTGGCGGCCTGATGACGTCAACCGCCTGCCCGAGCCCAGGCAAGTATTTCCATTTTCCAGGTTTCCAACCGCTTGCGCTCTGGGTGAGTCAGGCTGGCCCCAATATCTGAGTTATTGATCTGGTGATACACAACTTCCCGGCTGATGAGAAATTGCGTTTCGAGGCGATTCGCCGCTTCGATAATGTCGTTGGCTGCACGGCATGCTTGCGCCGCCTGCGATCTCGGTAGCAACCATTCCGCGGCGAAGGCATTGGCACGCTTTTCAGCAAATCGTGGAGCCTGACCTCCCAGCACTTCGGCGGCGGGAAGTGAGCGACTACGATCAATGAGCAGGTGACAGATTTCGTGGGCCAGCGTAGTACGTCGGCCATTCTGCGTCGATGCACGAGAGCTTTCTGACGTATTGATCAGTACCGCGGGGCCATGGCGCACGCCCCACACGGCAACGGCATCCAGTCCCGCATCAATCTCAATATCCTTCACAGGCACGCCCCACTGCTGCAAGAGCTGCTCTGGAAAGGCAGGCTCCTCGTGCTTAAGATCAAGCGCTTCTCTGAGCCACAGCGCCAATTGGTAACCTTGTTCGTGGGCCTCTGACTGAGACGACGGTGCGGGTGCTCTTTCAGCACAATTGTCCAACTGGGGGGTTGCCACTGAAGGAATAAGCTTGATCTCTCCCAAGAGCCGACGCTGCTCCGTCGGTGGCAAATAGTTTGCGCTCATTCGTGCCGCAAGCAGCAATTCGTTGGCCTGTGGAACAGGCTCGAGCTGCTTTTCCAGTTCAAAATATTCCGTCTGGCGTTCTCGATCGGCGGAACCCGTGAGCTGTTCCAGCTCTTCGCCATCCAGGCCCGTCACAAGCTGCAGATAGCTTTTGTTCAGTGCCTGGCAGCGACGGTGCCAGCGATCAACCGCCTGAACCGCTCGAGCCTCCTGGGAGGTGGCAAGTTCGTCGCAGATCACATCCCCCAGGCGGGTAAATAATTGGCAAATGCAATCCATGGGCAACCTGACACCACGACCCAGGTCTGGTGACCAGACCAGAGTGTCGTTGCCCTCTCTCAGCAGCCACAGCGGCGGCAGGAACAATCCTCTGAACAGTAGGGAAAGATCATGCCTGTGGCGAAAATCAAACAGGAGCTCCTCTTCGGATTCCACGAGGTGTTGCGCCTGGTCTTCCCAGCGACGCTGGGCTTCAGCCATCATCCTCCCCGGGTGTTCGGGCATGATCGGGATGGGGTAGGACTCTTCTACCAGCAGCCATGGCCAGATCCTGGCCAGGCCATCGAGAAAATCGACCATGGTCCAGGTTACGGGCCCAGGCTCCGGGTCATTGGCATCCTGGGCGTACCAGACAGGTGTTTCTTGCACAGCCAACTGGAACTCCGCCCAACCCAGCCTCTCCGGTCGCGATTTATCGAGCGGAAGAAACCGGATCTCCATATGCAAGCTGCTGTTGGCCCCTAACCGTATTGTTTCAGCCATGCCTCAAACTCTCTTTGCGAGCCTTCCTGCTCTGCCCACTGTCGCAGGCCTCTTAGTATCCTTGCGGGCAGGGTGGGTCTGCCTTGATCGCCCCGCCACGGATAACCATGAAAACTGATACCGGGGCGCGTGGGTGCGGCCTCGTAGATGACACCTCGATAAACGGCGTACACATGCTCCGGTGTATCTGTGCCTGGTGCATTATAGACCATCCCCTGACGCAACAAATCCGTTGCTATCTCGGGCGTGATGGATTGGTGGCATTGACCCACCAATCCGCGTTCACCAGGCCGAAACCCGGCCTCATCCTTGTTCCAGCGGTGTTTTGTTCGCCCCTCCGCCCGCTCGAACAGCCATTCATCCTGTTCACTGGACATCCTTATCTCCTGACGGCATCCATTATAGTACCTGCCCTTGGATCAAACATTGTACGAGACAAAGCGAAATGCCTCAATCAGATGGCAGGCAAGGTGAATGTGGGCGCTCTGACGCATCAGGGGAGGCGGGGTTTGGATATGTGTGCTATATACTCTGTAGAGGGAATTCAGCCTCGAAAACATCGCACTGGAAGACGCGATCGAGAATCAGATAGGGGACATGCCACCGAAAATCAGGGAGAAGATACTAAGCGAAGGGCACCTGTATTACTACCGAACGACCTCTGGCCTTCAGGGCTTGCCGGGATCAAGACGGCTTGCCGAATGCGGGCTGGTTGCCCACAGAGGCAAGCCAACGCGGAGCCCGGCAAGCCCTGAAGGCCCCGAAGGGCGCGGCCTCTGACGCACATCCGCCGCGTTGCTCTCCTTGCCAAGGGCTACGGCCATTGGCGGCGAAGAGCGCCTTGCGGCCGAGCGTCAGAGACTCGCGCAGAGGTCGTTCGGTCGTAATACAGGTGCCCTTCAAGCGGTTGCAAAAGCAATCGAGGAGGCCCGGCAATGAAAGAAAGTGCAAGATACGTAAAAATCGTCGAATGGTCGGAAGACGACCACTGTTATGTGGGCAGCGCCCCCGGCCTGATTTATGGTGGATGTCACGGTGACGACGAGAAAGCGGTATTTGCTGAGCTGTGTCAGATAGTGGAGGAAGCAATCCACATCTATAAGGCTGACAACAGGCCGCTGCCGCCAGCTACATCCGGCGTGGTAGCCGCCAACGCCTGAAGGCATTAGTGAGCCTTGTCCAGGCAGGCCTATTTTTCAGCCACGGCGCGGGCAGCACTCAAAACAGCCTGAGCTCATTCAGGTAGCGTATCTTCGTATTCCGTTAATTTCCGATCCGGACCAAATTTAAACAGCCGTACCCAACTCTTTTCTCCCGTCCGACTGTT
>JAWLGG010000270.1:0-4695 GCA_041685155.1 Chromatocurvus sp. | reverse complement strand
GCACTCCGCACAGCGGAGCGACCGTCAGGTATTCAGTATATTGGTGCCGAAGGCGGGACTTGAACCCGCACGAGCATAGCTCACTACCCCCTCAAGATAGCGTGTCTACCAATTCCACCACTTCGGCTGGGGACGCGTATGATACAGCGCAAACTACAGTTCGGGAACGTCTCCCGACGAGGAATTTCCAGATTCCACCGCCGCGGGCTCTTCCTCTTCCACTGCGGGGATGTCCGACTCCGCCGCGCGCTCGCTGGCTGGCCGCTGCTGTTGCTCGACAGAGGGAGGAATCACGAGATCCAGCTCATCGCTGACGCGGGTCTTTTGCGTGGCAATCATGGCAAGCCCGAAGCTGGTGGCAAAAAACAGCGCCGCCAGCCAGGCGGTGGCCCGGGTGAGCACATTGCCGCTGCCATCGCTGCCAAAGAGCGTCTGCGAGGCGCCGGCGCCGAAGGAAGCACCCATGTCGGCGCCCTTCCCCTGCTGCAGGAGAATCAGTGCGATGATGGCCAGCGCCAGCACCAGGTGCACGATCAGGACAATTTGTTCCATACTTCCTCTGCCCTTGGGGCGTTATGTGTTCAGACCACCGCAGCGGCAGATGCAATCGCGGCAAACTCGTCGGCGTCAAGCGACGCACCCCCGACCAGGGCGCCATCAATGTCATTACGGCCAAACAGCGACGCCGCATTGGCTGCCTTGACGCTGCCGCCGTACAGGATCCTCGTTTTATCAGCCGCACCCGTAATCGACTTGAGCCTCGACCGGATGAAAGCGTGCATCTCCTGCGCCTCTTCCGGTGTGGCGGTAAGGCCGGTGCCGATCGCCCATACCGGTTCGTAAGCAATCACCAGGCCGGATATCTCCGGCGTATCGTCAAGCACCTCGCGCAGCTGGGCCAGCACAACCATCTCGGCTTCACCGGCCTCGCGCTCCTCGCGGGTTTCACCGACGCAGAGTATCGGCTTGAGTCCCGCCGCAGCGGCGACGGCCAGCTTCGCCGCAATCAGGGATGACGATTCCCGGTGGTACTGCCTGCGCTCGGAATGGCCGATGATCACCCATTCACAGCCGACATCTGCCAGCATTGGGGCAGCCACTTCGCCCGTATAGGCGCCATCCCGCATATGACTGCAGTCCTGTGCGCCCACGCTGATGGCGCTGCCGGCGCACAGTGCAGTGACCTGCTGAAGGTACGCGTAGGGAGGACATACGGCGATGTCGACACCAGTGGGCAAACCGGCATTCACCAGCCCCTCCAGCAACGCCTGGTTGGCGGCGAGGGAGCCATACATCTTCCAGTTTCCAGCAATCAGTTTGCGTCGCATCAGAGGCGCCCGGATTGCAAAGGGCCGCAATGGTACCCAAGATGGTGGAAGCTGACAATAGCGGCCATCATGCGCCCACGCAACGCTCCACGGTCCCGGCAAGCCGGGAACAGAGCGCGGCCACGTGTTCGGCGTCACGGCCTTCCACCATCACCCGCACCACCGGCTCAGTGCCGGAGGGGCGCAGTAGGACCCGCCCCTCGCTGCCGAGCTCGGCCTCGGTTTCCGCCACGGCATCCGCGATTGCAGGGTAGTCGCCGACATCACATTTTTCCCGAAGGCGCACGTTGAGCATGGTCTGCGGCATCCGTGTCATTCCCGCCACCACGCTGGAAAGCGACATGTCGGCATGGGCAAGCGCGCGCAGAACCTGCAGTGAAGCGACAATGCCATCTCCCGTGGTCGTCACATCACTGCAGATAATGTGCCCGGAGGACTCGCCGCCGAGCCGCCACTTCTCGCGCTCCATCATTTCACGGACATAGCGATCGCCGACCCTGGCGCGCTTGAACTGCAGCCCGAGCTCGGTGAGCGCAAGCTCCAGCCCGAGGTTGGACATGAGGGTGCCGATAACGCCGGCGTCGCTGACACCCGTGTGTACGCGATGCCGCGCGATGACGAACAGGAGCTCATCGCCATCCACAGTCTCGCCTCGCTCGTCGACAAAGAGAACGCGGTCGCCGTCGCCATCGAAGGCGATACCCAGGTCCGAGCCGGTCTCGCGGACCAGGTTGCACAGCGCGCGCATGTCGGTGGATCCCACCGCTTCATTGATGTTGAAACCGTCCGGCTGTACGCCGATCGCGGTAACCGTCGCACCCAGCTCACCCAGCACGCTCGGCGCGATACTGTAGGTCGCGCCATGGGCACAGTCGATCGCAACCCGCAGGCCGCGCAGGCTGAATCCCTCGGGTACCGTGGACTTGCAGAATTCGATATAGCGCCCGGCGGCATCCACCACGCGCTGCACCTTGCCGATGTCGCGGGAGCTCACAGTGGTCAGCGGCTTTTCGAGCTCTGCCTCGATTTCCAGCTCCATGTCATCGGGGAGCTTGGCGCCGCTGGCCGAGAAGAACTTGATCCCGTTATCGTAAAAGGGATTGTGCGACGCGCTGATGACAATGCCCGCGTCGGCGTTATGCGAGCGGGTCATGAGCGCCACGGCCGGCGTGGGCATGGGACCCAGCAGCTTGACATCCACTCCCGCCGCCACGAGACCCGCCTCGAGGGCAGACTCGAACATGTAGCCTGATACGCGGGTATCCTTGCCGATAATCACGGAACAGCGCCCCGCAGAGCCCGCGTGCCGCGTGAACACCTGCCCACAGGCCCAGCCAAGCTTGAGCATGAAGTCCGGGGTGATGGGTGATGTTCCCACCTCACCGCGTATACCGTCAGTACCGAAATAGCGTTTCTGCATCGTCACTCCACGTTGTCAAGGGCGGTCCACATGGCCAGTGCATCCGCCGTCGCCGCCACATCGTGCACGCGGACGATGGATGCCCCACGCTGCACCGCGAGCAGCGCCAGAGCGATACTGGCGGGCATGCGCTCATGCACCTCGCGACCGGTCAGGCGTCCAATCAGGGATTTGCGGGACAGCCCGACCAGCAGCGGCAGCCCCTCCGCGGTCAGGCGGTCGAGGCGCGCGAGCAGTTGCAGATTGTGCGCCACCGATTTGCCAAAGCCAAACCCGGGGTCCAGCAACAGACGTTCGCGGGAAATTCCCCCGGCCTCACAGGCACCCACTCGCTCGCGGAGAAAGTCCATGACCTCGTCCACGACGTCCGCATAGCGTGGCGACGACTGCATTGTCACAGGGGAACCCTGCATATGCATCAGGCATATGGGCAGGCCCGTCTCACGCGCCGCCTGCAGCGCCCCGTCACGGCATAGCGCGCGCACATCGTTAAGCATGCCCGCACCGAGGTCGGCCGCCGCCCGCATGAGCTCTGGCGAACTGCTGTCCACCGAGACAACAGCGTCTACCGAGGCCGTGAGCCGCTCGACCACCGGCAGCACACGATCCATTTCCAGCTGCAGACTGACCGGCGCGGCACCGGGCCGCGTGGATTCGCCGCCCACGTCTATGATAGAGGCGCCATCGCGCACCATCGCGTCGGCTGACGCAACGGCTGCCTCGATGTCCATACGACCGCCGGCATACACCGCGCCGCCATCGGAAAATGAATCGGGGGTAGTATTGAGGACCCCCATGATGACGGGGGTTTTCAGGGAGAGCAGGCGACCGGCACACGGAAGTGCCGATCGCCCGGGGGTCAGGTCCACCTGCGCAGGCCGGGCGGGTGGCAGGACGCGAGCTCAGTGCTCGCCGGCGGGCCCACCTATGGGGCTGGCGGGCTTGCTGCCCTCTTCAGCCTCCACGTCGTCGGCGGACGCCGCCTTGCCACTCGGTCCACCCTTGCCGCTGTCCCAATCGCTGGGTTCTCGGGGCGGCTTGCCCGACATGATGTCCTCGATCTGGTCTGCATCGATGGTCTCGTACAGCATGAGCGCCTCGGCCATGAGGTGCAGTTTGTCAACGTTGTCTTCCAGCAGCTTCTGCGCAGTCTGGTAGCACTCGTCGATGATCCGCCGCACTTCGGCGTCGATGTTCTTGGCGGTCTCGTCTGACATGGCCTGATGCTGCTGGCCTGCGGTGCGACCCAGGAAGGGCTCTTCACTGCCCTCGTCGTACATCAACGGCCCCATCTTCTCCGACAGGCCCCACTGGGTCACCATTTTGCGTGCAAGCTGCGTCGCGCGCTGGATGTCGTTGGACGCTCCGGTAGTAATGCCGTCCGGGCCGAGGGTCATCTCCTCGGCGATACGGCCGCCGAACAGGCTGCAGATCTGGCTGATGATATGCCGACGGCTGTGGCTGTAGCGATCCTCCTCCGGCAGGAACATGGTGACGCCGAGCGCACGCCCGCGGGGGATGATGCTGACCTTGTACACCGGATCGTGCTCGGGAACCATGCGACCGACAATCGCGTGTCCGGCCTCGTGGTATGCCGTGTTGCGCTTCTCTGCCTCGGACATGACCATGGATTTGCGCTCGGCGCCCATCATGATCTTGTCCTTGGCCAGTTCAAACTGGGTCATGCCCACGGTCCGCACACCGGCGCGCGCCGCGAACAGAGCCGCCTCGTTCACCAGGTTGGCGAGATCCGCACCGGAAAAGCCGGGAGTGCCTCGGGCAATCTTGGAGGCCTCGACATCCTCGGACAGGGGAACCTTGCGCATGTGCACCTTGAGAATCTGTTCGCGGCCGCGGATGTCCGGCAGACCGACCACCACCTGCCGGTCGAAACGGCCAGGACGCAGCAGCGCAGGGTCGAGAACGTCCGGACGGTTGGTGGCGGCA
>JAWLGG010000269.1:0-4718 GCA_041685155.1 Chromatocurvus sp. | reverse complement strand
ACCAGCCGCGGCACGCCATCAATCACCGCCTGGGCGATATACAGGCTGAGGTCCACCGACTCGATGACCACCTGCTGCACGCGACACCCGCGCAGCTCGTCCAGCGTGATTTTCATGATGCGGCTCCAACGTTGATTATCGCTCGATTATGACCGATGCCGCCGGACAGGGGCGACTGGGGCCGAGCAGGACACAGACAGAACCTGGACGCCGCTGCCACGGCACTGCAACCTGGTTCATCATTCCCGACATGCGACCGAGTATCCAATCCGCCAGGCTGAGCCTGCGCAACAGGCCCACCGACAGACTGCCGGACTGTACCGGGGTGTACCGCTTCTTTGGCGAGGATGACCAGCTGCTCTACGTCGGCAAGAGCGTCAATATTCGTGCCCGGGTCCTCACCCACTACACGACCGCACGCCGGCCGGGCCGTCAGCAGCGGATGATGCACGCGGTCGTGCGCGTGGATGGCGAACCCTGCGCGGGAGAATTCGGCGCATTGCTGCGTGAAAACGCGGCAATCAAGCGCGAAATACCCCTGTTCAACCGCCGCCAGCGCCGGCGTCGGTCCCTGTGGACCCTGACCCTGGTCGAGGGCAGCGACGGCTTTCTGCGGGCGCAGCCGCAGGCACTGATCGCACGCGGCGCCCTGGCAGCGGACAGCTACGGTCTCTATCACAGCGCCGAACACGGCGAAGAAACTCTGCGCCAGCTGGCGCGTGAACGCGGCCTCTGCCTGCGCGTGCTCGGGTTCGAGCGCGGTCGCGGCCCCTGCTTTGCCCACCAGCTGCGGCGCTGCCTTGGTGCCTGCGCGGGCGTCGAGACCGCGACGGAGCACAACGCCCGCCTGCGCGACACACTGCTGGACCAGCGCATTCTAGCCTGGCCCTTTGCGGGGCCGGTGCTGTTGCAGGAGACTGCGGCGGACGCACGTACCGGCCAGCCCCGGCAGGACTGGCACGCGGTGGACCAGTGGCGCTATCTTGGCAGTTACGCGCGGCGCGAGCGTGCCGCCCGGGCAACCACCGCGCCTGCGGTAGGCGACAGCGACGTGGACGCGATCTTCGACCGCGACGCCTACAGGATTCTCCTGCAGTCCCTGCGCAGCGGCCGTGTCCGCATCCACAGCGCCAGCTCCCTCGAGGCGCTGGAGAATCCCCTGCGTGCACAGTCCCTGTGTGCAGAACCGAGGCCGGCGTGAGCATCGACGTCGTCTGGTTCAAGCGCGACCTGCGACTGCGCGACCACGCCCCGCTGGCCGCCGCCCTGGACAGTGGCCGGCCGGTATTGCTGCTCTACTGTTTCGAACCGGCGCTGCTCGGCGATCTGCACTATCGCAGCCGGCACTGGCGCTTTGTCTGGCAGTCCCTGCGGGGTCTGCAGGCGACCCTGTCGCGACATGGCGCGGGCCTGCTCGTGACCCGGGGCGAGGTGACGGAGGTGCTGGCGTCGCTGCACGGCGAGTTCGGGCTTCACACCCTCTACTCGCACGAGGAAACCGGACTCGAGGTCACCTTCGAGCGGGACCGGGCGGTGCGCGATCTGTGCCGCGACGTGCGGGTAGAGTGGCGGGAATTTGCCAGCAACGGCGTGACCCGGGGGCGCCGCGATCGCCGCGGCTGGAACCGCGCCTGGGAGGCCACCATGCGCGCACCGCTTGCACAGCCCTCTTTTGCCGCTGGCCGCCTTGTCTGCCCGACACGGGTAAACGGCGTGGCAGCGCTGACCGCGGAGCAGATCGACCAGCGCTGGCTCGACCATCCCCTGTTCCAGCGTGGGGGTGAGACTGCGGCCGATGCCACGCTGGCCGGCTTTCTCGATCATCGCGGCGCACGCTATGCCGTGGATATCTCCAAGCCTCAGGCCAGTCGGGAAAGCTGCTCCCGGCTGTCGCCGTACATCGCCTGGGGCAATCTCAGCGTGCGCCAGGTGTTCCAGGCGCTGCAGCGGCGCCGGCAGCAGCCGGGGTGGTCCCGCGCCCTGGCCGCCTTTGAATCGCGGCTGCACTGGCACTGCCATTTCATCCAGAAATTCGAGATGGAATGCCGCATGGAGTTCGAGGACATCAACCGCGGCTACCTTGCGCACCCCCGGGGCCAGGCGGACGCGCTGATTTCAGCGTGGCGCGAGGGCATGACCGGGCTGCCCCTGATCGATGCCAGCATGCGCTGCCTGCGTGCGACGGGCTACATCAACTTCCGCTCCCGCGCGATGCTGGTGAGTTTTCTCTGCCATCACCTGTGG
This sequence comes from Chromatocurvus sp., assembly GCA_041685155.1. Taxonomy (GTDB): domain Bacteria; phylum Pseudomonadota; class Gammaproteobacteria; order Pseudomonadales; family Halieaceae; genus Chromatocurvus. The sequence goes on along the minus strand of JAWLGG010000269.1, from coordinate 2,474 downwards.
CAGGACTGGCGCGCCGGTGCCGCCTGGCTGGGCTCACTCTTCCTCGATTTCGAGCCAGGCATTCACTACGCGCAGATGCAGATGCAGGCCGGCGTCACCGGCATCAACACCATACGCATCTACAACCCGCTCAAGCAGTCCCGCGAGCACGATCCGGACGGCGCCTTCATTCGCCGCTGGGTGCCCGAACTCGCCGCTCTGCCGGCCCCGCTCATTCACACGCCCTGGGACCTGACCCCGATGGAACGGCTGATGTATGGCGATGACATCGATCGCTACCCGCCGCCGGTAGTGGATATCACCGAGACCTATCGCAGCGCCCGCGACCGCCTGTGGCAGCTGAAGTCGGACCCGCTGGTCGCTCGCGAGCGCGAGCGCATTCTCGCGCGCCACGTGGAGCGACGCGTGATCGAGGTCGATCACTGAGGCGCCGGGATTTCCCGAGGCATTGCGCCCACACCCCGGCACACATTCCTGCCGCCGGCATTTTGCTCTAGGATGTCGGGACATACCCTGGCCACGGATACCGCTCATGGGACGCATTCTTCTCTATATCATCGCTATCCCGGTCGTTCTGGTGGTGCTGGCGGCACTCCTCGTACCGCTGTTCGTGGATGAGGAGCGACTCATCGCCATCGCCGCCGACCAGCTGCAGGAAAAGACCGGCGCCGAGCTGACCGTCTCCGGACCGGTATCCCTGTCACTGTTCCCGCGCCTGGGCCTTGACATGGCCGATATCGCGGTCGAGGCGCCGGATAGCGGAGCCAGCCTGCAGGCAGGGGAACTGAGCGCGGGACTGGCCATCATGCCACTGCTGCGGGGCAGCGTCGAAATAGACTCGGTGAACATTAGCGACCTGACAGTCACCACGGTAGCGCCGGACCCGGCCAGTGAAATGACCACGCTGGGTCTGTCGAACGCCGAACTGGACACCCTTTACGCGCAGCGCCGCAAGGCCAGGGAGAGCGCCGCATCCGGCGACGGTGCCGGGGCCGCACTGGCCCTGCCCCTGGCGCTGAATGTCGCCGAGCTCTCGATCGAGAACGCCCGGCTGGTAACGGTCGACGACAAGGGCGAGGCGCTCTCGACCATCATCCTGGAACGCCTGTCCGCGAGCGACCTGAACACCGCCGGGCGGGCCGTTCCGCTGACGGCGTCGGTGCGCCTTCCCGGCGCTGACGGCGGGCAGGACCTGACCCTGGACATTAACGGCGAGCTGCGCCCGGACCTGGACGCTGGCACTGTCGATGTGACCCGCCTCGATATCGAGACCACCGGACTGACCCAGCGGCCCCTGAACGCCCACATCGAGGGCAGCGTGGACATCGACACACAGGTGGCGGACCTGACCCTGGCCTTCACCGTCGACCAGATGCTGGGCAACGGATCGCTGCGCTACGCCGCCTTCGAAAGTCCGCAGATCGACGCCGATCTCAGCGTCAACGAATTCAGCCCCGCCCTGCTGGCCCTTGCAGGGCCCGAGGCCGCGGCCAGTGCCGATACCGAAGAGGACGAATCCTCCGACGCCCGATCGACAACCCTGCCCTACGATGCCCTGCGCAGCATCGACACTGCAGCGCGCCTGCGCATCGACCGCGTCGTCATGCAAAAGCACGTTCTCAGCGACGTGACCGCGACGCTGCGCGCCCGGGACGGCAAGGTGACCCTGAGTCCGGTGCAGGGCAGGCTGCACGGTGGCGAGATCGACCTCAGTGCCGAACTCAATGCGCGCTACAACCTCGCGACCCTGACCTCGCAGGGCAGTGTGGAAGACCTTGATATCGCCAGTGCCGTGGCCGCGATGAGCCCGACAGTCCGCGCCAGCGGCCGGGCCGGCCTGACCTGGGAGGTCAGCGCCGAGGGCGACTCTACCGAGGCGCTGACCGCCTCGCTGACCGGACCGATCCGCCTGCGCACAGACGCGGTGACCGTGCAGGGCGTCAACGCCCAGCGACAGTTCTGCGAGGCCGTTGCGCTGGTGAACCAGGAATCCCTGACCACAACCTTCCAGCCGGACACGGTATTTTCCGAACTCAAGGCGGATATCGACCTGGCCGAGGGCCAGGCACGGCTGGACCCGCTATCCGCGGAACTTCCCGCGCTCGGCCTGACGGGCACAGGGGTACTGGACCTGACGGCGCAGGACTTTCGCGCCAGCATACGCGCCAGTATCCGCGATACCGCCGGGCTCGACCCGGCCTGCCGGGTGAACGAGCGCCTCGCCGACCTGCGCTGGCCGGTGGAATGCAAGGGCAACCTGGCCGACGCACCGGCGTCCTGGTGTCGCGTGGATACGAAGGAGATCATCAAGGATGTCGCCGAGGGCGAGGTCAAGCGCAAGGTGGAGAAAGAGGCGGGCAAGCTGTTGCAGAAAATGTTCGGTGGCGACTCGAAAAAGGCATCAGATCCGCAGGACTGAGCCCCGGGTCGCGCCCGCCCTGCCCCCCCCCGGGCCCGCTCCCACCGGTGTTGGC
>JAWLGG010000268.1:0-4720 GCA_041685155.1 Chromatocurvus sp. | reverse complement strand
AGGCAGGCGCGCTGCAGGAGGCGCTGGGCAAACGCCATGGAGACCAGGTCATCGTGGACTACGCCATGCGCTACGGCAGCCCCGCGCTGCCGGACCGTATCCAGGCAATGCTGGATGCGGGCGTCCGCAGGCTCGTGGTCATGCCGCTGTACCCGCAGTACAGCGGCCCTACCAGCGGGTCCACTTTCGACGCGCTTGCGGAGGACTTCCGCGCGCGGCGCTGGCTGCCGGATCTGCGCTTTGTCGCCCAGTATCACGATCATCCTGGCTACATCCAGGCCCTGGCCGACAGCATCCGCCGCCATCGCGAGACCCATGGCGATGCGGACCGACTCATCTTTTCCTACCACGGCGAGCCGCGCCGGTACCTCGAGGAGGGTGACCCGTACCACTGCCAGTGTCACAAGACCACGCGCCTTGTGGCACAGTCACTCGGTCTCGCCGACGATGACTACCTGACGACCTTCCAGTCACGCTTCGGGCGCGAGGAGTGGCTGCAACCGTATACCGACGAAACGCTCAAGGCCCTGCCCGGCCAGGGCATCAAGCGGGTGCAGGTGGTCTGCCCCGGATTTTCCGCGGACTGCCTGGAGACCATCGAGGAGATCGGTGAGGAAAACCGGGAATACTTCATGGGTGCCGGTGGCGAGGGCTACGGCTATATCCCCTGCCTGAACGCGACGCCCGCACACATCGACTTCCTCGCCGACCTCGCCGATGAACAGCTCTCCGGCTGGCTGGATAAGCGCTGCGATCCGGCGCTGGCCGCGAGGCTTGCGAACGATATGGGTTACGTTCCGCGAAACTGACGCTGCTTCCGGCCCCGGGCAGCAATGCGCAGGGGCAAAGAGACTGCCGCTGGTACCGAACTTACCGCGTGGCCCACTAGAGCCAGCGCCGCACCCGCTTGCAATAGGCGGTGTAGTCATCGGCGAACAGGTCGCACAACATCGCCTCTTCCGGGCGTATATAGCGCCACTCAATGATCGCCATGAACAGCGGCGGGACCAGCAACGCCGAGAGCGCGCCCACCGTGATGGCCCCGCCGAGCAGAATCAGCGCCATCGCCAGGTACATCGGATTGCGCGTGCGCGCATAGACACCGTGGGTCACGAGGACCCTGACGTCGCGAAAAGGCACCAGCCCGGTGCCCGCCCGGGTGAAGAGACCACCGGATACCACCAGCAGTGCCAGACCGGCGAGCATGATCGCGCCGCCAGCAATCTGGCCTGCAAGACCGGTATAGCGCAGGCCCGGGGCGAATTCATTGAGCGTGAAAATGCCGATAACGCCGAAGACCAGCCACATGGGTGGAAAGATGATGCGCTTTACCGCCATGGTCCGACTGCCTCTTCCTGCGCGGCCGACAGAGCCGCGTGAACATCGTGATGATGCGCGCCCGCCGGCTCCAGATTACCGATGATGTAGGCTATACCGAGGCCGAGAAGGAACACCAGCGTCAGCTTGACGCGATCGTGACTGTGGAAATGCACCTCCGGCAGCAGGTCGCTCAGGGCGATGCAGATGAACGCTCCCGCGGCAAAGGCGAGAGCCGCCGCCACCACATCCACCGGATTGATCGTCACCAGGTCGACGCCGTAATAGAACATGAGCGCGCCGAGAGGGCAGAGCAGCGCGAAACCGATATTCACCAGCCTCATCGCCCCCGTGCCCCAGCCGCCACTCTGCATCAGCGCGGTGATAGACATGGCGTCCAGGGGCTTGTGCAGCAGGATTGCGAGAAACACGCCGGCCCCGAGCAGGCCGCCCACATGCGCCGACTCGGCACCGCGCAGGGCGGCACCGAGGGCGACACCGTCGATCAGCGTATGCAGGCCAAGACCGAGGGCGATGCCGACCCAGCTCAGGCGGTGTGCCGGGGTCGGTGCCGAGGCCCCGGCGTGGGCAGGCTGTGCCTCGTGATGGTGGTGATGCGCCTCGTGGCCACCGTGCAGCGGGAGGAGGGTGGCATCCGCCACCGCGTCCGGGTCGATTTCATGCTGATGGAAATGAAAGGCCCGCAGCAGCAGCAGCATCACGGCCAGACCCACCACGAGCCACCAGACGGAGAAGTCGATGGCCCCGGGCACCGGACGCATCACGATGCTGTGCGGCAGCAGGTGGTAGAACGCAACCCCGAGCATCAGCCCGGAAACGAGGCTCATGGCCAGCTGCGTGCGCGTGTGCGTCATGCGGATGACATTGGGCAGCAGACCGCCAAGCAGGGAAGCGGCCGCAATGGCCACGCAATAGATCAGCAGCAGCATGCCAGGGTAATCAGTCATGGGGGTCGAGAACTACCAGATTGTCCCGATGGATCATTTCCTCATCGCCGGCGTAACCAAGCAGCGCCGGGATCTCCGCCGAGCCCCGACCGGCAATCAGTCGCGCATCGCCGGCGCTGTAGTTGATCATGCCGCGGGCCACCTCGCGACCGCTGGCGTCACAGCAGGCCACCACGTCGCCGCGCCGGAAATCGCCCTGCACCTCTCGCACACCCACCGGGAGTAGACTGCGCCCCGCACCGAGGATGACCTGCACCGCGCCATCATCCAGGCGCAGTCGACCACCCAGCTGAAGCAGGCCGGCCAGCCACTGCCGCCGCGCATTCTGCGGCTGGCGATCCGTACGCAGCCAGGTGCCGACGGGCTCGCCTCCGGTAACGGCCTGGACGACCGCCTCGCGACGGCCGCTGGCAATAACCGTCTGCGCCCCTGAACGGGCGGCGAGACGGGCAGCGCGCAGTTTGGTCACCATGCCGCCACGGCCAAGGGCGCCGCCGTCGCCGACCATGGCGTCCAGGCGCGCGTCGTGGACGTCCGCCTCGGCCAGAAGGCGGGCCGCAGGCTGCTGCCGCGGGTCGGCGTCAAACAGCCCGTCCTGGTCGGTCAGTAGCAGCAGGGCATCGGCGTCGATCAGGTTGGCGACCAGCGCCGCCAGGGAGTCGTTGTCGCCAAAGCGGATTTCCTCGGTCGCCACCGTGTCGTTCTCGTTCACGATCGGCAGGACATTCAGCCGCAACAGCGTGGTCAGCGTGCCGCGGGCGTTCAGGTAACGATCGCGGGCGGCAACATCGTCATGGCCCAGAAGAATCTGCGCCGTCGCCAGCCCGTGTACCTGAAAGGCCTGCTCGTAGTGCTGCAGCAGGATGGATTGACCCACGGACGCCGCCGCCTGCAGGTCGTGCAGCGCCGTGGGACGCCGCGGCCAGCCGAGGCGCACGATGCCCGCCGCGACCGCGCCGCTGGAGACGAGGACAACCTCGCATCCGGCATTCCGCAGCAGCGACACCTGCTGCGCCAGCGACCCTATCACCCCCGCGTCGAGACCACGCCCGTCGTTGGTCAGCAGCGCACTACCCACCTTGACCACCCAGCGCCGGGCGGCGGCTACGGCAACGCGCGTCGTCGATGGTGCGGGCGCGACAGTCACGGGGCGTATTCGACCTCGACACCTTCATCATCATCGTCGTCGTTGTCGCGGCCCCTGGCCGCCCGGTGCTGGGCCCGCAGCGCCTCGATCCGTGCCCGCGCCTCGATCTGCATCTGCCGCTGGGCGTCGTCCTCCGCCGCCGCGAGGCCGGGATCCGCCGACTCCTCGGCGCGACGCTCCTCGAGCCAGCGCATGATGTCCTGGCACAGGCGGGTGGTGCCGTCGCCGCTGATCGCGGAGATGGCGTACAGCGGACCCTGCCAGGCCAGCGTATCCAGCAACCGCGTCTTCAGGTCAGCGAGCGCCTGCTCGTCGATGAGGTCGGTCTTGTTCAGCACCAGCCAGCGGGGCCGCGCCGCCAGCGCCGGGCTGAACACCGACAGTTCTCGGGCAATGGCCGCGACCGCGTCCACCGGGTCGCCGCCATCAGCCGGGGCAACATCGACCAGATGCAGCAGAATACGATTGCGTGTCAGGTGCTTGAGAAAGCGCACACCGAGACCCGCCCCCTCTGAGGCGCCCTCGATCAGGCCCGGAATATCGGCCACCACGAAGCTGCGATAGGCGTCCACCTTCACCACCCCCAGATTGGGCACCAGCGTGGTGAACGGATAGTCCGCAACCCGGGGCCGGGCCGCGGACACGGCGCGGATGAAAGTGGATTTGCCCGCATTGGGCAGCCCGAGCAGGCCGACATCGGCGAGCACCTTGAGCTCCAGCTTCAGGGTCCGCTGCTCACCCTCGGAGCCCGGCGAAGTCTGCCGCGGGGCGCGGTTGACCGACGACTTGTAGCGTGTGTTGCCGAGACCGTGAAAACCGCCGCGAGCCACCACGAGCTGTGCCCCGTCCGAAGACAGGTCACCGAGCACCTCGCCGCTGTCTTCGTCAATGACCGTGGTGCCGACGGGTACCCGGAGCAGCAGGTCATCGCCGCTGGCGCCGGTGCAGTTGCGACCGCGGCCGGGCTCGCCGTTCTGTGCGCGATAGCTGCGCTGGTAGCGATAGTCCACCATGGTGTTGAGGGCGCTGTCCGCCCGAAGGACCACGCTGCCGCCATCACCGCCATCGCCACCGTCCGGCCCACCGCGCTCGATGTACTTCTCGCGGCGGAAGCTCAGGCAGCCGCTGCCGCCGTTGCCGGCGAAGACCTTGATGGTGGCTTCATCTACGAATTTCATAAGCTGGATTCTACTCCGCGCCGACGCGCGGCGGCAGGACTGGTCGCGGAACCCGCGCGCGGTGCAAAAAAAAGCCCCGTCGGTTGACGAGGCTTCCGGACTCGCTACCG
>JAWLGG010000267.1:0-4726 GCA_041685155.1 Chromatocurvus sp. | reverse complement strand
TTCTGCTCTCGGCCGCTCTCTGCCAGAGTCATTGATGAAGTAGTCACGCAGGCTATTGTGACGGTTGCCGACAGAATACTGTTCTTGAGTGAATTCATTTTCCCACGCCACCTTCGTCGTTGAAAATTCTGTTTACACCCAAACCCCAGCAGGCTGCTGATGCATTGAGCTGCCAACTCCCGTATGCGGGAGACTTGCAACCAAGATAGATGGACGAAGATGATGACTACAGACCTGACCATACCCCCATTGGGGTATGCGTATTTTCAGGCTGTTTGGGGATGGGATTTCGGGTACGGGGGGGCGAACAGCGCGAAATATTACGTCCCGTTGCGGAGTTTGTCGATAACTGATTTTTCCAACTGGTAGATCTCTCTCCAGTCAGGAGTCGCCTTGTTGCGGTCGTCTCTCTGCTCGTCATCTACCAGGCGTTCGACATGGGCCTTCACGCCCCAGCGCCGGTTTTTGCTCAACCCTTTCTCGGAAGAGCTGCCATCGTAGACCAACTCGAGGTCGGGCAGCGTCGGGCTTTCAATATCATCCAGTATTGCCGGGCCGCGGAAGAAATCCTTACCGGCGATGTCCCTTTTTATGTCCATTCCCGCGTTGCCGCAGCCGGTTTCTCCCAGGGTAATCGCTCGCTGGATACTGACGTAGCCGGAGCCCTGCTGGAAAGGACTGTAGCTGAGTTTGCCATCAAGATTGATAGCCGGCTTCGCACTGCTCAACAGCATGCACTTTACATCATCGGGTGAGAGTGAGGGATCCGTTTGCAACAGCAGCGCTGCAAGGCCCGACACCACCGCTGCCGATTGTGACGTTCCGGTCATGACGAAATCGCCGCTGGAAAGCAGGTATTCCGGGAATTCCTCGTGCAGCGTTGATCCTGGCCGCGTAATACCGGACATGTGGCCGCCGGGTGCGACAATGTCGGGCTTGATGTGGCCGCTGGGAGTAGGGCCCCGCGACGAAAAATCGGGGATGTAATCGTCGTCCTCTGTGTCTGTTGTCCAGGAGTCTGTGACGCTGCCAACGGTGATGATGTAGGGCAGGTTGCCGGGAGATCCGACGGTCATGGGGCCTGGGCCTTCATTGCCCGCTGCCGCTACGACAACAATGCCGGCATGCCACAGGCGCATTACCGCCTGGTTGATCGGATCCATCCAGTAGGGCCAGCGCGGTCGAGCAGCGAAGGACAGGTTGAGAATCCGGATGTCGTACTTCTCCCGATTGTCTTGTACCCATTGCAGGCCACGCACAATGTTCAGGAAGTCTCCCTCTCCGTCGGCCTCGAACGCCTTGATGCTGACCAGGTCAACATCCGGTGCAATACCGCGATAGCCTTTACTGCCCGGGGTCTCGATTCTGCCGCTCTGGGCGATGATGCTGGTCATGTGCGTGCCATGGCCGCTCTCGTCGAACGCGACGTATGCCTGGTCGGCAACGGCGTCGTAACGGGCAGTGACCCTTGGGCTTCCCTGTGTGTCGAGGGCAATGCTCTGATGTTCCCACAGGCCTGAATCGAGCACGGCGACCGTGATGCCGTTGCCGGTAATGCCGTGTCGATGGAGAAGTTCCGCACCGGTGACGCCGGGGTAGTAGGTGTCGGCACTGTTGTCGGCATAGCCGGGAATCAGTTCTACCGTACAGTCCTTGCCGAAATGTGCCTCGACGGAGAACGCACGCTGGGGGTGTTCAGCCGGATCGACAGGCTGACTGAAGACCAGCGCCATGTCGGTATTGCCATGGGCGTCGATCGTCGGTGGGGATACGGCTGCCATTATTTTGTTCCCCTTTTTGTCCGTTTCAGTACTGTCCTGCATCTCCAGGGATTTGCCAGACCAAAGAACATTTTCCAGCTCGCCCAGACTGTCGGGCCAGGCCAGGGTTATGCCGGTAAGGGCGTGTGCAGAGTCGTCCTTGTTGTAGAGCCGCCAGTGAATGGCTGAATCCCGGTAGGCTAGTTCCAGCGCACCGGCCGCGGCACAGTCAGTCTTGTCGACTGGCTCTTCGGGGTCTGGCGCGACGGCATCGAGATCGTCGATCAGGCGGGCGATCGCTGGGGAGTCGGTGATCTGTTCGAGTTGGCCTGCAGAGACCCGTGCACCCACGGCGTTGATGATGGGGAGCCTGTGGATGACCTCTGCGCCTGAAGCCTCGACCTGTTCAACTATCTCTGCGTAGGCATCTGACGACATGCCCTGCAGCATGACGCGAAAGGTCTTCCCTGCGTCAGGACTCCCCGAAGCTACCGGCGACAGAAGAGTCGCCAGAACGGGCAGCAGTAAAGCGAGGTTTCGATGCGGCGCCATGAAGCGTCAGGTCAACTCCATCAACGCTTCGGTAATGTCCCGGGCATAGTCCCGGCGCAGAGCGTCCGGTACGTCCTCAGGATACAACGGTCGCGCGAAATAGTAGCCCTGCAGAAGGTCGCACTTGTTCTGTACCAGGTGGCGCAACTGCTCCTGTGTCTCAATACCTTCGGCAATGGACCTGAGGTTCAGCGTCCTCGCCAGAACAATAATGGCGTCAACGATCGCGACGCCATCCGCGCTGGACATGTCGGCGACAAAGCTCTGGTCAATTTTCAGCGTGGTAATCGGGAAACGCTTGAGGTAGCTGAGCGATGAGTAGCCGGTACCGAAGTCATCTACCGCGAGGTCGAGTCCGAGCGCTGCAAGCTCCTTGAGCTTCTCGATATTTGCGCGTGCATCGGTCATGATGGCGCTCTCGGTAAGTTCGAGTTCAATGCGCCGTGGGTTCAGGCCTGACCGGTCGAGAAACTCCCGGATCTTGCGCGTTAGCTCTGGCTGGTTGAACTGCAGCGGTGAAATGTTGACGCAGACGCGAAAGTGGTTGAGGCCGAGGGTGTCCCAATAGGTGCAGTGGCGGGCGACTTCCGAAAGAACCCACTCGCCGAGCTCGATGATCTGTCCCGTGCGCTCGGCAACGGGGATGAAGTCGCCGGGGGAAATCAGCCCGCGCCTGGGGTGTTTCCAGCGCACAAGCGCTTCGAGGCTGACAACCGCACCGGTTCGGGCATCGACCTGCGGCTGGTAGCGAAGCTCCAGCTGGTTCTGCCGCATTGCCTCGCGCAGGTCTTCCTCCAGCTTCAGCTGCTCCACCGAGCGGGCGTTCATTTCCTCATTGTAGAAGCGGTAGCATGACCGGCCATCGGCCTTTGCGGCGTACATTGCGGTGTCGGCATTGCGCACGAGGCTATCCGCGTCTGTGCCGTCCTGTGGGTACATCGCGATGCCGATGCTCGGTGTTACCACGGGATTGTGCGAGTGTAGTGCGATAGGCTCCGACAGGCTCGCGATAATCCGGCCCGCGACCACTTCCACATCCCGTATATCCCGGACGTCGGACAGAACGACGGTGAATTCATCGCCGCCAAGCCGCGCTATTTCGGTATTCCTGTCCTCTCGCTCGAGCTCATCGCTTCCGGTGTCGGAAAAGTAGTTGACGGCGTCGTCTTCGCGCAGTTCGTTGGACAGTCGCTTGGCAATCTCCACCAGAAGGCGATCGCCGCGTCCATGGCCTATCGAGTCATTGATGCGCTTGAAGTTGTCCAGATCAATAAACAGCAGTGCCGCAGAGGTTCCGGTGCGCTGGGCGCGCTTGAGTATCCGGTTCAGCTGTTCGTTGAAGCTGCGCCGGTTGGGGAGGTTGGTCAGCGGGTCGTAGTATGCCAGGTACCTGAGCCTGTCCTCCTGTCGCTTGAGACTGTTGAACGCGTTACTCGCCCTCAGCATGTACTGAACGTCACGTCCAAGCAGTGACCAGTTGACCGGCTTTGTCTTGTACTGAGTTGCGCCGGCCTCAAAGCCCTCATCAATTGACTTTCGATCGTCGGAGCCCGTCACGATCATGATCGGGATATTCTCGCCTTGCGGCATGGCGCGTATCCGGCGGCACACCTCAAGACCTGTCATGCCGGGCATTTCCACGTCGAGGAATATAAGGTCGGGACGCTCGCGGATGAATGATTCCAGTGCCTCGTGCCCGTCGGCGGCTTCCACGACCACCATGCCCTCGGCCTCCAGACATTGTCGTGTCAGCAGCCTTACGTTCATGTCGTCATCGCTGACCAGGATTTTCGGGTGTTGGCTGGCAGCAGGGGGGGCTGGTTGCATGGTGCTCGCAGTGGTTAACCTTGATATCAGGAAAGGCTAACACTGTTGCCCCGGTGTGCCTAGCGCATTGATTACACTGCAGATTGGGCGCGTGGTTGGCTTGTGGTAGTATCGCCCGCCCCGAAATCGAGAGTCTGTGGCAAGTGACTATGAGCCTCGCAACGGAAAAACTGGAAACGATTCGCCTGCAGGTGCAGCAGCACCTCGATGCGGCCGAGCAGGAGAGCCTTTCGCCCGCCGAGGAGCACGCCCTGACGGAGCGCATCAAGGGCTTGCTCGAGCAGCACAATGCGGTGATCGTGGCGCATTATTACACCTCGCCGCAGATCCAGGCCCTGGCGGAAGAGACCGGTGGTTGTGTGGCGGACTCGCTGGAAATGGCGCGCTTTGGCCATGACCATCCCGCTCAGACGCTGATTGTTGCCGGCGTCCGCTTCATGGGTGAGACGGCGAAGATACTGACGCCGGACAAGCGGGTCCTCATGCCGACGCTGGAGGCGACCTGCTCGCTGGATCTTGGCTGCCCGATTGAAGAGTTTTCCGCCTTTTGCGACACGCACCCGGATCGTGAGGTGGTGGTTTATGCC
>JAWLGG010000266.1:0-4728 GCA_041685155.1 Chromatocurvus sp. | reverse complement strand
CGACAATCGCGATCAGCGCAATCGCCGGCACATAGTCGAGCTCGTCCGGCTCCAGGGTGCGCCGGATCTCGTCGAGCAGCGCGTCTATCCGCCCCTCGAGCCAGCGCGCCTCGACAATCACGCTGACGCTATCGATGCTCGAGGGACAATGCTCGAAGGGGATGCCGTTGTGCTCCAGCACCCCGAGCAGCCGGTAGACGAAACCGACCTCGCGGTTCATGAGGTTCTTGCCGATGGTGATCATGGCAAAGCTGGTCTTGCCGGCGATTCCCGCGATCTGCGTGCTCTGTATGACCTCGGGGGAGAGCTCGGCGACGATGCGCGTTCCCGGGTCACCGGGTGCATTGGTATTGCGGATGACAATGGGAATGCCCGCCTCACGCACCGGGGCCATGGCCTCGTCGTGCAGCACACTCGCCCCCATGTAGGACAGCTCGCGAATCTCCGCGTAGGTGACTTCCGCCATCGGCCGCGGGTTGTCCACGATCCGGGGATCGGCCATGAGCAGCCCGGAGACATCCGTCCAGTTCTCGTACAGCGCCGCGCCGGACGCTCGCGCCGCGATCGCGCCACTGACGTCGGAGCCGCCCCGGGAAAAGGTGCGCACCTCGCCGCTGGCATCGCGACCGTAAAACCCGGGCATGACGTAGCGCTGTGCACCACTGGCAAAGCGGGCGCCGAGCGCGGCCCAGGTGCGCGGCTCCACAAGGCCGTGCGCGCCGATGTAGACACAGTCAGCCGGGTCGACGAGCTCCGCCTCCAGCCACGCCGCCAGCAGGAGCGCACTGAAGTATTCGCCCCGCGAGGCGGCATAGTCGGCACTCACTCCCGCCGTCATCTCGAGGCGGAAAGCCTCGAGATGCGCGGCGATGGTCGCGGGGATCCCGAGCTCCCGCTCGATATCGACATAGCGCTCGACAATCCGCTCGAAGGGCGCGGCGAAATCCGCCCCGACGCTGCTCGCGTGATGGCAGAGATACAGAAGGTCGGTGACCTTGGTATCGTCGGGCGTGCGCCTGCCCGGCGCGGAGGGCACGATGATGCGACGCTCCGGGTCACTGTCGACGATAGCACGCACCCTGCGCAGCTGCGCGGCACTCGCGAGGCTGGAGCCGCCGAACTTGCAGACCTTCACTACTCGCGCCGCTGGTACAGGCCCACGTGAACGTAGGGTGCCGGCGCGGGCGTTCCCTCGCGAACCCGGCGCGGCACACGATGATCCACCGCCTCGATGTTCTGCAGATAGCGGGCGATGGCATGCGCATCCGAAGTCTTCAGGCGCGCGTAGTTCTGCCAGGGCATGACCGGCAGCGCCCGTCCACCGTGGCGATTCATGCCCCCGCGCAGGAGACGCACCAGCTCCGCCTCGGTCCAGGCGCCGATGCCGCTGTCGTCGTGGGGCGTGATGTTCGGCGGGTAGATGATGGCCGGATAGCGCTCCCGCATGGGGTCGGAAATGGCAATTCCCACCCGGGACCCGGCGAGTGATCGCTCGCTGTCGGGCGCGCCGAGCAGGGCGCCATCGGTGTGACAGCTGCCGCAGCCGAGCAGGCTGACAAGATACCGGCCGCGCTGGACGTCGGGGTCATCCGCGTTGCTGACGGCTTCGGGGACATCCACCACCAGCGCGTTGTCCACCGGCAGATAGTCATCCAGATAGCCCGCTTCGTCCTGCCCGCGCAAGGGTGAAGACAGCGCCAGCAACAGGGTCAGCGGGACAAGGGTCTTGAGGCATCGGGTAAAGAGTGTCATGGCGTGTCTCTGCTGAAGCGTTACCGGGACTTTAACTTTTGCGGCAAAAAAGCGCCAGACGCCTCCCGCACGACCAGACCACTCTGGCTACTCCCGGGTCGAGCCGCTAAGCTACGCGTCCTGGGAGTTTGCCTATGAAATTCATTCACACCTCTGACTGGCAGATCGGCATGACACGCGCCTTTCTCAGCCAGGAGGCAGGTGCGCGCTTCGCGCAGGCGCGCATCGACACGATCACGCGGCTCGGCGAACTGGCCCGGGAGCACGACGCCGCCTTCATGGTGGTGGCCGGCGATGTGTTTGAATCCAACCAGCTCTCCCGGTCCACGTTGGCGCGGGCGCTGGACGCCATTGCCGCACTGCCGGTCCCGGTACTGCTGCTGCCGGGAAACCACGATCCACTGGACGCCTCTTCCCTGTTCCAGACAGAGGCCTTTAGCGGCTTCGGCGAGCGCGTCCGCGTGATCCGCGACGGCTCACCACAGCCCGTACCCGGCCACCCGGATATCGAGGTCGTCGGCGCGCCCTGGCGCAGCAAGCGCCCGGCAACCGACCAGTGTGCGGACGTTCTCGGCGCACTGACATCGCGTGGCGGCACGCGGCGGGTATTTGTCGGCCACGGGCAGGTCGATACGCTGGCACCGGACCACAGCCAGCCCGGGGTAATTGGCCTGGCGGCGCTGGAAGCCGCCCTGGCGGATGGGCGCGTGGACTACATTGCCCTTGGCGATCGCCACTCGGTGACCCGCATCGGCGACAGCGGCCGCATCTGGTACTCCGGGGCGCCGCTGGCGACAGATTTCGATGAGACAGAGCCGAACCACTGCCTGCTGGTGGATCTGGAGAGCGCAGAGGTCACACCCCTGACCTGCGGCGACTGGCACTTCCTGGCGACACAGCAGATCATCAATGACGACGCCGACGTCCGCCGTTTCCGCGACTGGCTGGACGCCCTGCCCATGAAGGCCCGCAGCATCGTCAAGGTCGGCTTTACCGGCACCGTGTCCCTGGCCACCGCGACAGATCTCGATGCCTGTATGGAGCATGCAGCCGACGCCTTTGCCAGCCTGCGCCGTCGCAGTCGCACGACAGACCTCGCGGTCGTGCCCGATACCCTGGACGAGGCTGCCGTGGCCCTGGGTGGCTATGCCGCGGAGACCTGGCGCGACCTGCTCGCCGCGGCGGAGAACGACCCGGTGGCGCAGGATGCACTGCGCCTGATGTACCGCCTCGCCGGTAGTAACACGCAGCAATGAAGATACGCCGTCTGTCCCTGCAGAGCTGGCGCGGCATTTCCCGGCGCGAGATCACTCTCGGCGATGGCGTGACCCTGATCGAGGGCGCCAACGAGATCGGCAAGTCGACCCTGGTCGAGGCGCTGCGGATGCTGATCCGGGAGCAGGACTCGTCAAAAAAGAAGGAGGTCCGGGCGATACAGCCCGTGGGCGAGGACGTGGGCAGCAGCGTCGAGGCGGAGATCGAGTGCGGCGACGTGCACTTTACCTACCGCAAGACCTACAACCGCCGTTCGGGTACCGAACTGCACATTCACGGTCCCCGCGCGGAACACCTCACCGGCGGTGATGCCCACAACCGGGCCCGGGCAATACTCGATACCCACATGGATGTCGGGCTCTGGGAGACACTCCTGGTAGAGCAGGGACAGGCCCTGGGCACCATTCGGCTCGCGGATTCCGCCGGCCTGGCCCAGGCCCTCGACGCCGCCTCCGGTGGACAGGGGGAAGACGGCGACGGATCCGTGCTCCTGGAGGCCGCGCGCGCGGAGTACGAGCGTTATTTCACGCCCAGTGCGGGCAGGGAGAAGTTCCAGGACCAGATCGCGGAGGTCGAGCGCCTGAACAGCGAGGTTGCCGGGCTGCGCGACTTCCTGAGCGCGCTGGACGACGACCTGCTCGCCCTGGAACGACTCGAGGACGCCATCCGGTACCGGCAGCGCAGCCTGCCGGATCTGCAGGCGAATGAACGGACCCTCAGTGAACGCTGGTCTGCCATCGATCGCCTGGCCGGCGACATCGCGCAGGCGCAGGAGGCGCGGCTGCCCATGGTGGCGCTGCTGCGAAGCGCAACCGACAAACGTGACACGCGACAGCACCAGGCCCGGGAAGCGGCCGGGATCCAGGCCCGGATCGACGATCTCGCCGCCCGGCTGGATCCGCAGGCAGCGACGCTGTCGGCGCAGGAGGCGGCGTCCGGCGAACTGAACGACAGCCTGGTCCAGGTCAGGCAGCGCCGTCGCCAGCAGCAGGAAAGCGAAAAGCGCGCACAGCGGGACCTGCAATACCTGCGCGATGCGGGCACTTTGAAGGATATCAACACGCGCCTGCAGCGCCTTGAAGAACTTGCCCGGCACGCCGACACGATACGACAGCAGCGGGATGCCATCCTCATTGATGCGCGGGGCCGCCGCGACATCGAATCCGCCCACAACGCGCTCATACTGGCCAACGCGCTGCGGGAACGCGCCGCCACACGCCTGGAAGTGGAGGCGGGTGAAGCGCTGCAGCTGGTGCTCGACGAGGAGGCACAGACGCTGCCAGCAGGGGAGACGCTGCAGCGTTACCTGACGCGGCCCCTGCGGCTGCAGCTCCCCGGCAACGTGGTTATCCGCCTGACACCGGGCAGCGGCGAGGAAGACCCGGCAGCGAAGGCAGAAGAGGCGGCAACAGCATTGGGGGATCTGCTGGCGCGGCACGGCGTCGCAGACCTGGCAGAGGCGATTGCCGCCGATGAAAAGCGTCGCGCACTGCAGGCAGAGCTGGACCAGGTGCAGAACCAGGCGAAGGGGCAGCTCTCCGGCGAGCACGGCAGCGAAGACGAGCTGAGAGCTTACGCCCGGCAGCTGCAGCAGACGCAGGCCGCGTACCTGGAGCAGCGCAGCGACGCCATTCCCCTCCCCGACAACCGGGTAAGCGCCGAGCGTGCCCTGGCACAGGCCCAGGCGGATGCTGCGGAAAC
>JAWLGG010000265.1:0-4735 GCA_041685155.1 Chromatocurvus sp. | reverse complement strand
GCTCGATCTGCGAGCGCATCGCCAGCTCACGCTGGTCAAGCAGGCTCCGCTTGACCCCGGCCTGCTGATCACGCGGGATGCCCGCGCGCCTCAGCGACGCGTAGGTAAACGCCACGATCTCCACCGAGTAGCCGAGCGCCCCGGCCAGCGCCAGGCCGCGCGATGTTGCCGCGCAGGGTCCCTTGCGGTCTGCTATTACCAGTATCCTGCCCATCAATCCTCCTTTCAGCCGCCCGGCCCTGGAATTCAGGCGCCAAGAATACCAGCCCGGGGCGGCGCTGCGTCAGTCCTTCTGCCGCGCCAGGAAGTCGAGTACCTGAGCCGCAGTCGCCTGCGGGTGCTCCAGAGGAAACAGGTGCCCACCCGGGAGCGTGTGCAGCTCAGCCTGCCTCTGCAGGCGTCCCCAGCGTCGGAAGGCGGCAGCCGACAGCGTCTGCGACTCTTCGCCGCGCAGCCCCAGCACTGGCATCGAGACGCGCTTCAGGGTCGGCCAGATCCAGGGAGCAGAACCATAGATCCCCGCTTCCCAGGCGGGCGGAAAGAGCAGTTGGATGCCGCCGTTGTCCGACGGGCCGGTACTCGCGGCAACGTAGTCGCGCAGGGCATCATCGTCGAGACCACTGAACGCCCGCTTGCCACGATAGAACTCGAACGCCGCACCGGCATCGGGAAATTCGCCGGGCCGCGCCAGCGCCCGCCGGATCATCGGCATCCGTCGCAGGCGCGAACGCGGTGCCAGCGCCATCCCCACCACGAAGCGCGTGGGCAGGAAGACCGGATCCAGCAGGATCAGACCGCGAAAGAGCGCCGGCTCGCGGGCGGCCGCGAGCAGCCCGACCACGGCGCCGAGGGAATGGCCCAGCAGCCAGACCGGGCCTTCCCCTGTGCCGGCCTTCAGGGTGTGTCGCAGATCATCGGCAAACAGGTTCCAGTGAAGACGCGCGGGCGGCCGGGGGTCGCCCCACAGAGGACGATGGCGCACCGCCGACACACAATAGTGCGCCGTGAGGGGCTCCAGCAGCTGTCGGTAACTGCCCGGCGGGTAGCCGTTGGCATGCGCAAACACAAGGCGATCGCCCCTGCCGCCGTATGACTCGTACCGATCCTGCATCTGCTGTCCTGTTCCCGGCGTGATAAGCAACGCAGGGTAAAGCAAATGCGCGTTACTGCCCATGCCCGACCCTCGCGGGCCACGACGAGAAAGGTATACTGGACACCGTGTTTTCAGACGGGGAGTTCCGATGTCGCTGCAAGAGACCGGCAAGACCCGCTGCTTCGATGGTGAGCAGCTCAGGTTCCGCCATGCCTCGAGGAGTCTGGACTGCGATATGCAGTTTTCAGTGTACCTGCCACCGCAGGCAGCCCGGGGGAAGGTGCCAGCCATCTATTTTCTCTCGGGGCTGACCTGCACAGACGAGAATTTCATGATCAAGGCGGGCGCCCAGCGCTACGCCGCGGAGCACGGCGTGGCCCTGATCGCCCCCGACACGAGCCCGCGCGGAGAGACCGTCCCCGATGATCCCGACGGCGCCTACGACGTCGGGCTCGGCGCCGGATTCTACGTCAATGCCACGCAGGCGCCCTGGGATCGCCACTATCACATGTACGATTACATACAGCAGGAGCTGCCGGCGCTGGTTGCTGCGAACCTGCCAATCAATCCCCTCGCCGCGAGCCTGATGGGGCACTCAATGGGCGGGCACGGTGCACTGGTCATCGGGCTACGCAACCCGGACAGCTGGTCCAGTCTGTCTGCGTTCGCCCCGATCGTCGCCCCGACGCAGTGCCCCTGGGGCGAGAAAGCCCTCGGCCACTATCTCGGCGAGGACCGGGAGGCCTGGAAGGCCTGGGATGCCACAGAGCTGGTGCGCAATGGCGCAGCGCAGAAGCCGCTGCGAATCGACCAGGGAGAGGCGGACAATTTCCTGGCGGAGCAGCTGAAAACCCACTTGTTCGAGGCAGCCTGCGACAACACCGGATACGAGGCATCGGTCGGCTATCACGCAGGTTATGATCACAGCTATTACTTCATCGCCAGCTTCGTTGGCGAACACATCGCCTTTCACGCCACGCACCTGCGCGGCTCAGACTAGTGGGCCACGCTCACAGCGCTTGTGCTGTGGCTGAACATTACCGAACTTACCGCGTGGCCCACTAACGCCCCGCGGGGTAGACCAGCGCGGTCCAGTTGCGTCGCTGGAAGGGCTGCCAGCCATCGGCGGGCTGGGCCAGGCGGTCCGCCAGCAGAAACCACACCGACGGATTGAGAGTCATCCCGCAGTGACTGCCCCTCACCTCGATACTCTGGGTGTGGGCATGACCGAACTCGGGGTGCTGTCGCGCCGTCCGCCAGTTGACGATGCCGTCTCCGCGGGAGTAGATCGCCGTGGTCGGTACAGGTGGCGCGTTGGGCAGCATGTCTTCCGCCACCGGAATTTCATCGGGGGGATTGAGGCTGGAAAACAGGCGCGACGGGTAGGATCCGGTCCAGCGCCCCTCACCGAAGGGACTGCCCAGGGAAATCACCTGGCGCACGCGGTCTGGCACCTCGCGCGCCAGCTCCCGCGCAAAAATGCCACCGAGGCTGTGGCCGACCAGGGACACCGCCTTCCCGTAGCGGTCGCCGAGAAACTCGATACGCTCGAGCAGTGCCTCGAGCACGCCCTCCCGGGGCCCCAGATTGCGCCCCAGCCCCCAGCCGTGAACGGCATAGCCCTGTCGGGTCAGGTAGCGACGAAGTGATGCCGTGTAGCCATCCGAGCCGAGGAAACCGGGTAGCACCATGACCGGGTGCCCGTCACCCCGCGGCGCGCGATCGAGAAAACGCCCGACGAGTGTCAGTGAGGCGGCCTCGACAACCACCCGATGCGCTTCGGTCAGGGCCAGTAGTGGATGGGGTGGCGGCATGTCGAATGCCACGGAAGACGGCGGCGGCAACGGTCCCTCACCCGCTGCCGCCAGACCCGAATCAATCAAGAGGTACCTCCTCCAAGCTGTGCGAGGAGCTTCTTGCGGGAAGCTCTGTCGTTATCATCAGGGCCGAGCATACCGCAGATTCATCAATTGCTGAAAGATGCCGCCGCGGTTGCGGCGGCGACAGGGATCAGAGGCGCGAGAACTCCTTGTTCAACTCATACTGCCGCGAGGTCACGTAGCTCTCCATGCGCTGTACCCGTATGGCGGCCGCATCCAGGCGTTCCTGGGCCTTGCGCAGCCGCTCGCTCGCACTGTCGCTGTAGCGGAAGGCCCTGCGCGGACGGAAGTCGTGGCGGTCCTCATCGTATTCCATCCCGGCGGCTGCGCCGCCACCGCCACCGGCGAAGCGGATTTCCGTATCCTCCACTCCGTCGGGAGTGGCATCCCGGCGCGGGGCAAGCAGCAGCCAGCCCGCGAGATAGGCCCAGAGCGCCAGCGTACCGGTAAACAGAAAGGCGGCTATCCACAGCAGCCGCACCACCCAGTGCGCGACATCCCAGTAATCCGCAATGCCCGCGGCGACACCGGCAACCTTGCCGCCACGCGTGTTGCGATAAAGACCCATGCCCCAGCCCCGACGCTTGCGCGCCCGGAAGGTGTCCAGGGTTTCGCGCGGACCGCTGTGCCGCGTGCCTTGCCTGTATCGATCATGCGTCATGCTGCTGCTCCTGTGTGGGGTTTGGCCTCGCATCGGTCTGCCGGCCGGCCTGCCCGCGCCAGTCCCGGTGATCGCCGTCGAGAATGGACTCCAGCGTTGCAATGCGCTCGGTGAGTCGATCCACCGTTACCAGCATCTGCTCGATCCGCTCCAGGTCCTCGCGGTTGAGGCTGCGGCTGGAGCGGTTCACGCTGCGGTAGTGCATGACGATCCACAGCGGCGCCACGATGACGGCGAAGAGAATCGTCGGTACGAACATAAACTGCCAGAATTCCATAGTGGGGTCCTTATCCCGCTGGCCATCAGGCCTGGTCTTTGCGCTGTTGCCCGGTTTGCTGGCCGGTCACTTCGGCGCGCAACCGCTCCAGTTCGGAATTGATGCGCTCGTCTTCCTGCAGCGCGTCGATCTCGGCGGCGAGGCCAGGGGAAACATCCCGTCCGATATCCATGACCTCGAGCTGACTTTCCAGATTATCCATCCGGCGCTCGAACTGCGCAAAGCGGTCGAAGGCATCGTCCAGGGCCTCGCGATTCACCTGCCGCTTGACCTTGATACGCGACTCCACCGTAGCGGTGCGCATCATCAGCGCCTTCTGCTTGGCCTTGGCATCGCTCAGCTTCTGCTGCAGCTGGGAGATCTCCGTATTGAGATGAGCGACATGCTCATCGGTGGCGGCGAGCTCTTCTTCCACGGCACGCACATCGCTTTCAAGTTCGCGCTTTTCCTGCAGCGCAGCGCGCGCCAGATCGTCGCGGCCCTTGCTGATTGCCAGGCGCGCTTTCTCCTCCCAGTTGGACGCCTCCTCACGTACCTGCTCGAGGCGCCGGGCCGCCTGCTTGCGATCGGCGATGACGCGGGCTGAGGAACTGCGCACCTCAACCAGCGTATCCTCCATTTCCTGAATGATCAGGCGGATCATCTTTTCCGGGTCCTCGGCGCTGTCAAGCAGCGCGTTGAGGTTGGAATTGATGATATCGGTCATGCGCGAAAATATACCCATGAGACTGCTCCCTGTATGCCCCCTGAGCGAGGCGGATAGTGCACTGAATTACGCCGCACAATTGACGGCTTTCCCACGCTTACATTGCACCACCCATGCC
>JAWLGG010000264.1:0-4757 GCA_041685155.1 Chromatocurvus sp. | reverse complement strand
TCGAAAATAAGGAACGGTCCTCGGGCGCGGCCATTGGCGACGCTCCTTGCCAGACTGTCGCGGACACAGACCATTCTTGTGCGGGAGTGGATGACATGAAGACAAAGATAATCCGAGTACTACGCAGGGCACTTTCAGGCGCCCTCATCCGGGCGCTTCCTGCCTTTCTGGCAGCCCTGTGGGTACAGCACGGCAGCGCCGGGGAAGCAGCGGAGTTCTGGCGGGCTTCCGCCGGCTGGTGGGCCAGCGACAACACCTATCTCGATGGCGCACTGCAGCAGAAGATCCCTGCCTATCAGAGCCTGGTGCACATTGAAGTAGATAACGCGCTCATCACAGAGACCAGCTACCGGTTCTATCCCGCCGGTGACGCCAGCCGCTATTACGGCGAGGGGAAGCTGGGTGAGGATCGGGGAATCGAACTGGTCACGGTCATGCAGATGGAGGTGATCGACAGCAACGGCACGGCGGTGACCATCGCCGTCACACCGGCAGCGACGGCACAGCCACCCGCCATGACCACAACACCGCTTGCCCCGACAATGGCACTGCAGCGCACAGTCGACCCCGAATCCGGCCGGGAGAACTACCACACGGTTATCACCATGCCGACCCCTGACCGCCGCTATACCGCAATGTTCGGCATTCGAACCGGCCTTGAAAACGCCGACGTCGAGGCGGGTGACCTGCGCGCACTGGCCCTCTACGCGGGGCGACGCATTGCGGCTTCCGAGGTGGAGACGCTGCGAGCGCATTTTCGCGCCACAAACCGGGTGGGCGCTGTTGTCACGGGCGACGAAACGGGTGAAGCCACGACCGAAATGCTCGACTGAACAGGGCTGCGACCCCGCCCATCTCAATTCGTGATTGCATGTTGTCAATTTCTGACCTGCAGCCACACGATGCCTCTGTGTTAGCGTCTGACTCCCGCGGTCGTTCTGCACCCCGGGTACTGCTACGGGGTCACCGATGGATTTCCATATCGCCAAAGGCTACGTCGATGGTCCGTTCGGCCAGGTGCATTATCACCAGACGTGCGGAACGGGGCCGGCGCTGGTCATGCTGCACCAGGTGCCGAACTCGTCGGCCATGTTCAGCCCTGCCTTGCCGCCCCTGGCGAGGTCCGGCATCCACGCCGTGGCACTGGATACCCCTGGCTACGGCATGTCCGACCGGCCCGAGCACCTGCCGTCCATCGACGACTACGCCACGGCGCTGACCTGCGCCATCCGCCAACTGGGGCTGGGCAGCGTTGCCCTGCTCGGCCACCACACTGGCGCCGCCATCGCTGCCGAGATCGCCATGCGCGAGCCATCGCTGGTGAACTGCATAATATTGAACGGTCCACCGGTCATGACGCAGGCGGAACGGGATGAGTACAGCACCGCACTGGCGAACGCGCCGCCCCTGGACGTGCTCGCCGATGGCACCCACCTGCAGCAGGTGTGGGACCGACGCGTTCTGTTCACCCCAGGCTGGACCGACCTGCCGGCGATGCAGCGTGGCGTCATACAGATGCTCCTTGCAGGGGACGCCTACGGCCATGGCCACCGGGCAGCCTTTGCCCACGATATCGCCGAACCCATGGCGCAGATCTCGCAGCCCGGCATGATCCTGACCAATACCGGTGACGACATCTACTATGCTGCGCAGCGCGCTCGGGCCCTGCGACCGGACTTCGAGTACGTCGAGCTGGTAGGCGGTACACACGATATCGTCGACGAACAGACCGAGGCCTGGTGCAGGGTGGTCACGGGCTTCGTGCTGCGCCACGCCGGACGCGAAATGGAGGTGTGACTGTGCAACGGAAAACGTCGCGATCACGGGGCCTTATGCTGCCCCGCATGCCACCGCAAACCAACAGTACAGGCCCGCGACGACCGTGGCGGCCAGCAGCGGCCGCCGGCCTTGCTTTCGCCCTGGCGGCGGCGCTCGCACTGTTGCAACCCGGATCACCGCGCGCCATGGCCCAGGACTCCGCGATTGAGGCGATCACCCTGGTCGAGCGCTATATCAAGACCCACAACGCGCATCGCGCAGAGGAAACGCTGGGCTACTACGCGCCCGAAGCCGACTTTCATCTCAGCATGGGCCGCGGCGTGGTCAGCGGTGTGGATGAGATCGCGAGGCTGGAGTCCTTCGACGCCGCGGCCGGCTCCGTGCTCTACCCGCAGAACCTGAGGGCCACGTTGGTCGACGGAAGATGGGTTGTTGGCTTTGACCACGTGATTGAATACAGCGAGGTGTTTTCAGCCATGGGGCAGCGCATCGTGCTTGCCCAGGGCCTGGAGCGCGGCTTCGTGCTAAGGAACGGCAGGATCGAGGTGCTCTACCAGCCGGATCTGTATCCGGCGTGTACGACGATCATGGCCGGGGGCTTTCGTGGACTGGTACAGTGGCTGGTGGACAGCGAGGATACGCGCAGCGACGCTCTGCTCCGCGATGGCCGCCTCAATCTCACCGCCGAGACGGCACCCCTGCTGATTGCGGCCGCCGGGGACTGGCGCGCTCAAAGCGGCTGGGGCCCTACAGACGACGAGGCGCTGGCCTGCGCCGGGACCCGCCCCCAGGGCGATTGAGGCCTCAGTCAGGACGCGTCAGCAGGCGATCGGCAAGCTCCGCGAGCCGCCTGTTGAACTCCGCTGCGCTATCCGTGGAAACCGCATGCCCTGCGGCGTCAAATACCCAGTACTCACCCTGCGCAAGCTCGTCGGCAAGGGACTCAAGCGCCGCAAAGGGCATGGATTTGTCCCGGGCGCCCACGGCAATCACCACCGGCAGCGTCAGCGACGGCGCCAGGTCTTCATTGTCCAGAGGTCGTCCGCGCAGACCCTGCACCACGTAGACCGGTACGCGCATCATGCCGAGGGTCCACTGTTCGAGCACGGACTCAGGCAGCTCCGCCGCCGTCATAAGTTCAGCGAGATAGCGATTCCCGGCGAGATTTTCCCGCGCGCTGAGTGACAGGCGCTGTGCCGCCGCTTTTTCGTAGTCGCCCGGCCCACCGGGGAGGTCGTCGGTGTCGGGATGCAGCCGTTCGACCAGACCCGCCGGAGAGCCCAACAGCACCAGGCCGGCGATGCCGTCAATACCGAAGTGGCGCACATAGTCCATGGCCACGAACCCGCCATAGGACCAGCCGACAATGAGCGGCCTGTTCATGCCGGTCGCCGCGATCGCGGCGGCGACGTCCTCCGCATAGACACGCGTGTCCACCAGTTCGTCGGCGCGCCATGGCTTGGCGGATGCGCCGTGCCCCCGCAGGTCAATCGCCGCGAGGTGATAGCCCTCCAGTTCGGGACTGTCGACCTGTGGCTCCCAGAACTCCGCGGAGAACCCGAATCCGTGCAGGAAGAGAATGCCGGGGCCGTCCCGGTCGCCCCACTCCATTAGGGCAATCGGTGCGCCTCCGCTGCCTTCTATGAATCTGAAGATCTGCTCATCGGACCAGGCCGGCAGGGTCATCAGCATGCACGCCAGCAGGAGGAGCATCCTACCCACCGAAAAAGCCCGCGTGATCGCGCGCGATGCGATCGGCGAGGTAGGCCGGCAGATCGCCCTCGCGACACTTCGTGCCCACCATGCGCCAGCTGATCATCCCCGGCTCGTCGCCCATTCCCATCCACTCGCGCCAGGTGCCGAGGGTCTGGTAGTTGAGCTGGCAGTCAATAAAGGTCCTGTCCGGATCCGCCAGATCGTGCCGGTTTGCGCTCAGTGTGGCCAGCGACGTCTGCACCCGGTAATCCGGATCACCCTCCCCGCCCCTGAGGGGCGTTCGCACGAAGAGGTCTTCAGCGGACCAGGCCCTGTCCCCGAACTGGCGCAGCGGCGTGATACGGCCGCGGTACTCCATGCCCGGCGGGAGCTTCTCCACATCCGGTGTCACGGACAGGTCGGGCGCCAGGATGTTCACCTGTGACGACAGATAGGGCTCCGGGCGGTAACGCTCGCCGGTAAAGGGATTCATGACCTGATCCTGAAGCCTGCCGCTCTCCGGATCAAGATAGTATCCCGCTTCCTTAAGCCGATAGCGGTAGCTGCCGTCGGGCAGTGCCTCTAGCGTGCTGTAGCTGACACCCTCCACGTCCAGCATGGGCCGGGTCGCATCACCCAGCCGATTGCCGAATACCGTGCCGGTGTAGAACCAGTAGGTGCGTCCTCCCGCGAGATCGCAGCGCATCTTGACGTGCGCCGCCAGCGAATCCATCGACGGTTCACCCTCGCCCCCCAGCAGCAGGCCCGGCGCAGCGCCACCCAGCGCAGCGCCAGCGGTGGCAAGGCGCAGAAAATCGCGACGCTCCAGCCTCATGGCTCGCCCTCCCCGTTGTCGCTCACGGGTGCCGGCGTTCTCTCGCGCATAAAGCGCACCAGGCTTGGCTCCGATTTGCCGCGCTTAGTGGGCGCCTGCAGGAAGTCGGGGAAACGCGCGCGTGTCGCTGCAACGATATCCTCCGGGATGTCGTCCAGCACATCCGCACTGCCGGTGAAGCAGTTGTAGAGGCAGTGGCCGGGCGCGGTGCCCATCAGCATCCACGGCTGCCAGGGACGCACATGTACCCAGCTGCCCCAGTTCTCCAGCGACGTCAGCTCGGGATTGACGGCATCGGAATAACGCACGTTGTAGCTCATCATGTCCGACACCTGCAGCATCTCCCCGCTGCTTTCCCGCTTCCAGACCTTGGGGTCAAGCGGGTTGTTGGCCCAGACGTGCACGTGCTGCTCGACAAACAGGCGGTCGCCCGCGCGCTGCCAGGGCA
>JAWLGG010000263.1:0-4806 GCA_041685155.1 Chromatocurvus sp. | reverse complement strand
TATGAGGCTCAGCTGACTACACTCCGCACATGTTTCGCTCGTGCTGCGGCGCGATGCGAGTGGACTGGCTCTGGCATGTGAGGAAACCCCATGGCGACGTATCAGGAAACGACGGCAGAATTTGCCCGGCTGTGCGAGCAGCAGGGCGGTACCTGGAACAACATCAACCCGGAATATGCCGCGCGCATGCGCCTGCAGAACCGCTTCCGCACCGGGCTCGACATTGCGCGCTACACCGCCGGCATCATGCGCGCCGACATGGCGGCCTACGACACAGACACCGCGCAGTACACCCAGTCGCTCGGCTGCTGGCACGGCTTCATCGGCCAGCAGAAGCTGATCGCCATCAAGAAGCACCACGGCACCACCAGCAAGCGCTACCTGTACCTCTCCGGCTGGATGATTGCCGCCCTGCGCAGCGAGTTCGGCCCGCTGCCGGACCAGTCCATGCATGAGAAGACCACCGTGCCGGCGCTGATCGAAGAGCTTTACACCTTCCTCCGCCAGGCCGATGCGCGCGAGCTCAACCACCTGTTCCGGGACATGCAGGCCGCGCGCGACGCCGGTGACCAGGTGGCCGAGAAGCGCCTGCTGGAGTCCATCAACAGCTTCGAGACCCACGTCGTGCCGATCATCGCCGACATCGACGCCGGCTTTGGCAACGAGGAGGCCACCTACCTGCTGGCAAAGAAGATGATCGAGGCGGGCGCCTGCGCCATACAGGTCGAGAACCAGGTGTCGGATGCCAAGCAGTGCGGCCACCAGGATGGCAAGGTCACCGTACCCCACGAGGACTTCCTGTCCAAGATCAACGCCATCCGCTATGCCTTCCTCGAACTGGGCGTTCCCGACGGCGTGATCGTGGCGCGCACGGATTCGCTGGGTGCGGGCCTGACCCAGAAGATTCCCGTGTCACGCGAGCCCGGTGACCTGGCCTCCCAGTACAACGCCTTCCTGGAGACCGAGGAAGTGCAGTCTGCCGACGACGTCAACGAGGGCGACGTCGTGATCAAGAAGGACGGCAGGCTGGTGCGCCCGGTGCGCCTGCCCAACGGCCTGTATCGCTTCAAGCCGGGCACCGGCGAGGCACGGGTCATACTCGACTGCATCACCAGCCTGCAGCACGGCGCCGACCTGCTGTGGATCGAGACGGAGAAGCCCCACGTCGGGCAGATCGGTGCGATGGTCGACGAGATCCGTCGCCAGGTACCGGACGCCAAGCTGGTCTACAACAATTCGCCGTCCTTCAACTGGACGCTGAGCTTCCGCCAGCAGGTGTTCGACGCCTGGGAGGCAGAGGGCCGCGACCTCTCAGCCTACGAGCGCGGTGCGCTGATGGCGGCGGAGTACGACACAACGGAACTGGCGCAGGAGGCGGATCGCTGGATCCAGGCCTTCCAGTCCGATGCCTCGGCCAAGGCGGGTATCTTCCACCACCTGATCACGCTGCCCACCTACCACACTGCGGCATTGTCCACGGACAATCTGGCGCAAGGCTACTTTGGCGAGGAGGGCATGCTGGCCTATGTCCAGGGCGTGCAGCGCAAGGAGATCCGCGAGGGGATTGCCTGCGTCAAGCACCAGGACATGGCGGGCTCCAACATGGGCGACGACCACAAGGAGTACTTCTCCGGCGAGCAGGCGCTCAAGGCGGGCGGCAAGGACAACACGATGAACCAGTTCGGTTGATCACCGTGCCGGATACAGAAAAGGGCGGTCTGACCGCCCTTTTTTTGTGGCCGTATCCCGCCGACCCTAAAGGGCCGCGGCCCCCGGGGGAGGCGGTACGTCGCGGAAGGGATCGTCGATGTCGGCAGAGGGCTGCGTGAACCACTGCGCGCCGTCGGCGGTGACATGGAAATGGTCCTCGAGGCGCACGCCGAAGTGACCGGGCAGGCAGATCATGGGTTCGTTGCTGAAACACATGCCCGTCTCCAGCGGGGTGTCGTCCCCGCGCACCAGGTACGGTGCCTCGTGGATGTCCAGGCCGATGCCGTGGCCGGTGCGGTGCGGCAGCCCCGGCAGCTGGTAGTCCGGCCCCAGGCCCGCGCCCTCGATCACGCCGCGCGCCGCGGCATCGATGCTGCCGCAGGGCTTGCCCGGCACCACCGCCGCAAAGGCGGCCTGCTGCGCTGCCTTCTCCACCGCCCATATTTCCCGCTGCCTGGCGCTGGGCTCGCCGAATACATAGCTGCGCGTGATGTCCGATATGTAGTCCTCCACCTGGCAGCCGGTGTCGATCAGGACCATGTCGCCGTCTTCCAGGGCCTTGGGTTTTGCCACGCCGTGGGGAAAGGCACTGTCCGGACCGAACAGCACGATGCAGAAATAGGAGCCCGCGGTTCCCGCGGCGCGGTGGGCGGCGTGGATGAACTCGCTGACCTCCGCCGTGGTAATGCCCGGGCGCAGGATGCGCGCCGTGTGGCGATGTATCTGCAGGGTGATGTCCTTGGCGCGCTGCATCAGCGCCAGTTCGGCCTCGCTCTTGCGGGCGCGGCAGTGACGCGTGATCTCCGTCGCGGCGCGCAGGCGGGTATCGGGCAGCGCCCGGGCGAGGCCGTCCACCAGGAAAAACGGCGCGGATTCGTCCACCGCGACGGACGCAGGCGCCGCGCCCTCGCCCGCGAGCAGCTGTGCCACCAGAAGGTAGGGGTCCTCGTGTTCCTCCCAGCAGTGCAGCTCGCCTTCAAGGACCATGAAGCCCTTCAGCGTGTCGCGCTCAAAGGCCGGTGCAACGTAATGCAGGTCGCCCCCGGCGGTGAGTATGGCACCCACCAGGCGCTCGCTGGGCGACCACAGGGTGCCGGTGAAGTAGCGCAGGTTGCTGCCTGCGTTCAGGTACAGCGCCGCCGCGCCGCTCTCGGCGAGCAGCGCCTGCGCGCGCTCGAGCCGCGTGCGGTACTCGCCCTCGGTGATCGGTTCGACGCCGTCGAGCATGGGTCGTATGGCCGCGAGCTCGGTCGCCGCATCACTGCCGCCAACGCCTGTTGTCATAGTGGTCTCCTGTCCGTGTCGCATGCTGGTGCGGCGCATGATAACAGGACTGCCCCGGCGGTGGTTTGCCCGTCGGGGGCCCTTGCCTATACTCAAGCGGGAACGGAGGAGCGGTATGCGCTGGGATGACATAGACAGACAGGTGTGTTCAGTGGCCAGGGCCCTGTCCGTGGTCGGCGAGCGCTGGACGCTGTTGATCCTGCGCGATGCCTTCCTCGGTACGCGGCGTTTCGACCAGTTCCAGTCCAGCCTGGGCATCACGCGGCACCGGCTGTCCGAGCGCCTGGGCAAGCTGGTGGAGCAGGGTGTGCTGACCCGGGTGCAGTACAGTGATCGTCCGGTACGCTACGAATACCGGCTCACGCGCAAGGGCCTGGCCCTGTATCCGGTGCTGATGACCCTCGGCCGCTGGGGCGACGAGTGGATGGACCGCGGTGAGGGCGCGCCGGTGGACTATGTGCACAACGCCTGCGGCGAGCGCACCCAGCCTGTGCTGACCTGCAGCCACTGCGGCGAGGCGCTGCGCCCCGAGGGCGTCTCGCCGCGGGTGGGTCCGGCGCTGGCCCTGCACGACACACATACCTGTGTCGGGGATGCTAGACTGCCGGCATTCCCGCTGCTGGAGAAGAATTCATGAACCCGACCGCAAACGACATTATCATGAACCGCGACGCCGCCGCCGACATGGCCCCGGGTGCCTGTGAGGACGTGGCCGCCGAGCGACTCAAGCGCAAACAGCGTCTCGCCGCCGCGCTGCGTATTTTCGGCCGCTTCGGCTTCGACGAGGGCGTGGCCGGGCACATCACGGTGCGCGACCCGGAGCATGGCGATCACTTCTGGGTCAATCCCATGGGGCGCTCGTTCAAGCAGATGCGCGTATCCGACCTGCTGTGCGTGGATCACGCGGGCAACGTGGTCGCGGGGGAGGGCCTTCTGAACGGTGCCGCCTTTACCATTCACTCGAAAATCCACATGGCGCACCCGCGGGTGACTGCCGCTGCCCACTCCCATTCGCTGCACGGCAAGGCTTTCGCCAGCCTCGGCCGCAGGCTGGCGCCCCTGACACAGGACGCCTGCGCGTTCTATGAGGACCACGCCCTGCTCGATACCTTTACCGGCGTGGTCCTCGATCCCGCCGAGGGAGAGCGCCTGGCGGCGACGCTGGGCGACAACAAGGCCGTTATCCTGCAGAACCACGGCCTGCTCACGGTTGGCGAGTCGGTCGACGAGGCGGCCTGGTGGTTCGTGACCATGGAGCGCAGCTGCCAGGCGCAGCTGCTCGCCGAAGCCGCGGGCACGCCAAAGCACATTCCCCACGAGTACGCGGTGCAGACCCGGGAAACCGTCGGCTCGACGCTGGCGGGCTGGTTCAGTTTCCAGCCGCTGTACGACGTGATTGTGGCCGAGCAGCCAGATCTCCTGGACTGAGGCTGTGCCGCTGAATCCCCTGCGCTGGGGCCTGGTCCCGCAGATTCTCGCGGGCGTCGTTCTCGGCGCCGCCCTCGGTCTGCTGTTTCCCGGGGCGGGCGAGGCGGTCGGTCTTGCCGGCGAGCTGTTTGTCAGCATGCTCAAGGCCGTGGCGCCGCTGCTGGTCATGCTGCTGGTGATGTCGGCCATCACAAACCGACACGAGAGCGGCAGCGACGGCCGCAAGACCTTCCTGACGCTGCTGTTGTATCTTGCGGGCACCGTCAGTGCGGCGCTGGTCGCGCTGACCCTGAGCTGGCTGTTCCCCCAGACCCTGGTACTGGCCGATGCCGCCCAGGGCGCGCCGCCGGCGGCGGTCGGGGAGGTACTGTCGGATGTCCTGTT
>JAWLGG010000262.1:0-4814 GCA_041685155.1 Chromatocurvus sp. | reverse complement strand
CACCGAGGCGTCGCTGGCCTCCATCAATTCTGCCCTCGACGCGCCCGTGAGCATGCGCCGCTTCCGGCCCAACCTGGTGGTCACTGGCAGTAAACCTTTCGCCGAGGATCGCTGGCGACGACTGCAGATCGGCGAGAAGGTCTTTACCGCCGCCAAACCCTGCTCGCGCTGCAGCATCCCGGCGCTGGACCCGGACACGGGTGTCCGCCATTCCATTCTCAACCGGGTGCTCGCGGCCACGCGTCGCATCGACGGCGCCATCCTGTTTGGCCAGAATCTGCTGCACCGCGATCGCGGCAGCTTGCGGGTCGGCGATAGCGTGCGCGTGCTCGACTGAGTCGGCCGCTTTGCCCCGGTCCGGTCTGCCGTGGGGGTCGATTGCAGCGCGGCCGATTATTCGCGCGGAGAGGGGCCGCGCGTTTCATCGCTGCCCCCCATCCGGTAACATGCGCGCCTTTAAAAAGCCGACAAGGAACCCCGTCATGTCCTGCTTCCGCCCCGGCATACTCGCTGTGCTGCTCGTCGCATTGTTCACTACCGGGGCTGTCGTGGCGGAGCCGGACCGGATTGAGCTCAAGGACGGCTCTACTGTTTTTGGCACGGTGGTCGACGCCGAGAACGGCACGCTGAGTCTGGAGACCGATTTCGCCGGGACCATCAAGGTGCGTCTCGATCAGATCGCGAGCATGTACACGGAAACGCCGATGACCCTTCAGATGGCGGACGGGTCGATCATCGAGGCGCACCCCCTTGCGGTCGAGGATGAGAAGCTGATGCTGCCGGAGGCCACTGAGGGTGGAAGTGGCTACGCACTGTCCCAGCTGCTGCGCGTCAACCCCGAGCCCTGGGAGACGGGAGATGGCTACCGCTGGACCGGGCTTGCCAGCGGGGCGCTGGTCACCCAGCGTGGCAACACCGAGACCGATGAGCTGGACTACAACGTGGAGTCACGCTGGACCGGACTGAATGATCGCTACTCGGCGCGTGTGTTCGGTCAGCTGCGCGAGGTCAATGGCAATCGCAGTGCCGAGAATATCACCGGCACCGCCAAATATGACCGCTTCCTGGAGGATGACTGGTACTGGGGCATGAGTGCGTCGGCCGAGCGTGACCAGTTCTCGGATATCAATCTGCGGGCCTACGTTGGCCCCTACATTGGCAAGAAGTTCGACCAGACGCCTCTGTTCATTCTCGAGGCGGAACTCGGCCTGTCCTATGTATCGGAGCAGTTCACCAGTTCTCCGGATCAGGAGTATCCCGGTGCGGTGTGGACGCTGGACGCGACCAGTGACTACTTTGGCAACGACCTGCGCGCCTATGTGCGCCAGAATGGCATCTGGGATCTTCAGGAAACCTCGGATTTTGTCATCAACAGCACCGCCGGCATGTCGTTTCCGCTGATCGCCGCGATCGAGGGCGCCGCCGAGATAACGCTGGAGTACGACGCGGGCGCGGTGTCCGACGTGGAAAAGCTCAATCAGATCTACCGCTTTCGCATCGGTTATCGCTGGTAGACGGCAGGCGCCTGCGGGATAGCGCCACGGACTGCGGCCGCTTAGCCGTTGTCCCGCACCGCGTCACGGTCGCGAATCAGCTGCTGCAGCGCCTCCACCCTCGTCCGCGTCAGGTCCAGGCGCAATACCAGCAGCAGCGCGATCACAAAACCCGGCAGCGTACCGAGGCCGAAGGCCCAGGCGAGGCCGTTCAGCACCGGATCCGGCACGCTGCCGGGTCGCATGTTACCGGTGAGGCCGATCACGTCGAGCACCACACCACCGTAAACCGGGCCGAATATCGAGGCGAATTTGTTGACGAAGTTTGCCGCAGCGAAGAATCCTCCTTCCTGCCGCAGCCCGTGCTCGAACTCGTGCTCATCGGTAATGTCGGCGATGATCGACTGCGTCTGTATCGCGCGCAGCAGGAAGCAGTACATGAATATCAGCATGAAAAGGAAATTCAGGACGAAGATCAGTCCCGTTCCGTTGGGCGGCAGCAGGTCGAGCATGCGCAGCGGATAGAGCCACAGGCAGTTGAGGATAATGCCGGTAACCGACAGCTGCATGAGCTGGAATTTCTCGAAGCGGCGGCTCAGCGGCGTCAGGGTAAGTAGTACCAGTATGACGGCCAGCAGGCTGGGTACGGATAGAATGATGGAGACTTCCCGCGCGGAGAATTCCCAGTAGTAGGTCCACACCAGCATGTTCAGTGTCGCCACTGTCCCGTAGGCCATCATGCTCGCGATCTCGTAGCCCAGAACCAGACGGAACGAGCGGTTGCCCAGCGTGCGCCGGATATCCAGTATAAGGTTGTCCAGTGTGCCTCGTGTTGTGGGTGCTGCCGTGCTGTCCAGTGAGCTGGCCATGTGCCGGCGAGTGCCGAGCGTCGTGATGCCCGCCATCAGCCACACGGCGGCGCAGGACAGCGCGCCGTATAGCGGGTAATTGTCGCGTTCGAAGCGACCGTCGAGGCCTTCGCCGGCGCTGAAGACGAAAACCAGGGCAATTGCCGGAATGAACACGGAAAACAGGAAGAGAAACGCGAGCCGCGCACCGAGTATCTGGCTGCGCTCGTGATAGTCGCGGGTGATTTCCGCCGACAGCGCGAGGTGGGGAATGGTGAACGTGGTAATGAAGGTGCGTACCCAGAGGGACCAGAACAGCAGCCAGCCTGCCAGCATCGGCGTACTGTCGATGACCGCGGCCGGCGGCGTGAACAGACCGACAAAGCCGAGACCCATCGGCAGGATGCTCAGGGCCATGAAGGGGTGGCGACGGCCGAAGCGGCTGCGCAATCGATCCGACAGCGTGCCCGCGAGGGGGTCGGAAATCGCGTCCCAGACCAGGCTGAGTGAAATCACGATTCCGGTCAGTGTGCCGTTCAGTCCCAGGACCTGGGTGTAGAACAGCAGCACGAACATGGTGTATGCGGCTTCCTTTACGGCGTAGACGGCACCACCGGCACCGTAAGCCGCGCGGGATCTTATTGTCAGCATGACGACTGTTTCCCCGGCGCCCCCGCAGTCTGGCGATAGCCCCGCCGTGTGTAAAGTCCCCCTTTTGGGGTCAGGTCCGGGACCTGGTCCCGGACCTGGTCCCGGACCTGGTCCCGGACCTGACCCATCCATCGGCAGCCATGGCGCGTAAGTCCGGAACAACGTCATGAGGATGCAACGTGCCCGAGGGACCGGAAATACGCCGCGCTGCCGATAGCATCGAGGAGGTGCTGGCGGGCCGCGTGATCGAATCCATCACATTTGGTCTGCCGCGGCTGCGCCATTACACGGATGTGTTGCGCGGGCAGCGCGTGAGCGCACTGGAAACCCGCGGCAAGGCACTGCTGACCCATTTCGACAACAACTGGAGCATCTATTCACACAATCAGCTCTACGGTGTCTGGCGTGTTGTCGCCCGCGATTGCCTGCCCAAGACGGGCCGCTCACTGCGTCTCGCCCTGCACACGAAGGCGCACAGCGCACTGTTGTACAGCGCGTCAGACATCAGCGTGTGGCCGACACCCGAGATACACCAGCACCCCTTTCTGTCGCGCATTGGCCCCGACATCCTTTCGCCGACGCTGCACTGGCGCGCGGTGGCGGACCGGCTCGCGTCACCGACTTTCCGGCGCCGCCGTCTCGAGGCGCTGTATCTCGACCAGCGTTTTCTCGCCGGCATCGGCAATTACCTGCGGGCAGAGATTCTGTTTGCGGCAGGCCTTTCCCCGATGCGCAGTGCCGGCAGTCTCGGTCGCGGTGAACGGGGTGCCCTTGCGCGTGCGACGCTGGAAGTCAGCCGGCGCAGCTACGCCACTGCGGGCATCACGCTCCCGCCGCGTCTGGCTGAGCGCATGAAGGCGCAGAAGCTGCCGCGCGAGCAGCGACGCTTCTTTGTTTTCGGACGCGAGGGCCAGCCCTGTTATCGCTGCAGCGGGGAAATTGCGCGCGTCGAAACAGGAGGGCGCCGATTGTACTGGTGTCCGACCTGTCAGACGCAGCAGTAACGCCGACGTTTCTGTTGATTCCGGTGCAGGGAACGCTCAAAAATTAACCGTTACTTATGATCGCTCAGGCTCTAAACTATAAGAGCGGTTTCAAAGCAATAACACGGAGTTACGGGATCATGTTGGAAAAAGAAATGGCTCAGGCGACCAGGCTCGCACAGCAGGCGAACAAGCGTGTGGAAAAATTGCGCGCGCGTTTGCTGGCGGAAACAGAGAAAGCCCATGCCGGCCTGAAGCGAGACCTCACGGCGGCGCGCAAGAAACACAGTGCGGCGACAACCCGACTGAACCAGGCGCGATCGGCAATGCGTTCCAAGTCCACCACGGTAAACCAGCGGCGCGTGGACGCATTGCTCAAGCAGGTGCAGGAACTCACCGACAGCATGGGCAGCATGGCGCGGGCTGCCTACGATTACGCCGAGAAGCTCGTCCCTATCCGTGCCGACCTGGCACTTGAGACGCGCAAGGCGCAGGCAGCGGAGCGGGCCGCCGAAGTGGTCGAGAAAGCGGCGACGCGACAGCGTAGCACCGTCGCGAAGGCCGATGCGCTAAAAGCGAAAGCGACGGCAAAGACGCCGGCAAGGAAAGCCGCAACAAAGAAGAAAGCCGCAGCCGGTAAAAAGCCCGCTGCGAAAAAGAAAACGGCAGCCAAAAAGACTGCTGCGAGAAAAACCGCAGTGAAGAAAACCGTCGCGAAAAAGACAGTTGCGAAGAAGGCCACAGCGAACAAGACTGCCGCTGCCGGGCCCAAGGCCGGTGCAGCCGTGAAGCGCAAAACGGCAGCAAAGAAAACGGCACGGAAGAAAACCGCAGCAAAA
>JAWLGG010000261.1:0-4818 GCA_041685155.1 Chromatocurvus sp. | reverse complement strand
TTTGCTCTCCTGGCGCAGCAGGTCCTGCAGCAGCGTCAGGGTGTCCTGGTTGTCGAAGATGGAGAAGCCGCGGCGCAGCGAGAGCTGTGCCTGCTCGCCCCGGATGATACGCAGTCCGAGCTGGTGGAACGTGCTGATGGTGAGGTTCCCGGCGGCCTCCCCTGGCAGCAGGTTGCCGATGCGCTGGCGCATTTCCCGCGCCGCCTTGTTGGTGAAGGTGACCGCTGCGACGCGTTCGGGGCGCAGCTGGCACTGCCGCACGAGATAGGCGATTTTCTCCGTGATCACGCTGGTCTTGCCGCTGCCGGCTCCCGCCAGCACCAGAAGCGGTCCGTCGATATAGCGCACGGCCTCGCGCTGCGGGGGATTCAGTCGTGACATGTGCTCGGGTGCGCCTCGGGTGGGTCTCGGTGGCCGGCGCGCATCGTCGCACGAACCGGCACAGCGTGGAACCGATGGGTCTGCTCATACGTGCAGGCGATAGCTGATGGCCTCGTCGATGTGGGCGTTCGCCACTGCGTCGCTCACTTCCAGGTCCGCGATGCTGCGCGCGACCCGGATCAGCCGGTGGGCGGCCCTTGCCGAGAGCCTCAGCGTTGTCACCGCCGCCTCCAGGTGCCGCATCGCGTCCCCTTCGAGCCGGCAGGCAGAGCGCCATTCGCTGCTGCGAAGATCTGAATTGGGTCTGCCCTGCCGCGCCATCTGTCGCTGTCGCGCCTGCAGGACGCGCTGGCGCACCATCGCTGAGGTCTCGGCACTGCCGTCCGCCAGCAGCAGCGTTCGGGCATCGGTACGGGGGACGTCAACATGCAGGTCTATCCGGTCCAGCAGGGGCCCAGACAGCCGCTGGCGATAGCGCAGCGCCTTTTCCGGGGTGCAGCGGCAGCTGTGGTCGGGGTCGCCATCGTAGCCACAGGGGCAGGGGTTCATTGCGGCCACCAGCTGGAAACGGGCGGGAAAGGTGACCTTGCGCCGAGCACGGGATAGCGTGATGCAGCCCGATTCCAGGGGTTCACGCAGCATGTCCAGCGTCTGCCGCGGGAACTCCGGCAGTTCGTCCAGGAACAGAACGCCACCGTGCGCCAGGGATATCTCCCCCGGCACGGGCAGGTTGCCACCGCCTACCAGTGCCGCGGGGCTGGCGCTGTGGTGGGGTGCGCGGAAGGGGCGGCCCCCGGTGATCGCGCCTGCCGTCGTCAGGCTACGGATGGCGAGCGACGTGAGTTGCTGCGCCGGGTCCATTGCGGGCAGGAGTCCCGGCAGGCGGCTGGCGAGCATCGTCTTGCCGGTTCCGGGAGGCCCGCGCATGAGCAGGTGGTGTCCCCCGGCGGCGGCGATTTCCAGGGCGCGCCTCGCGCTTCCCTGTCCCATTACGTCGGCGAGGTCGGGTGCGACCATATGGCTGGTATTGTCAGGCGGGACGATCGGGATCAGCTGCTGTCTGCCGCGCAGCCCTGCGCACAGCGACAACAGGTCGGTAGCGGCCACAACGCGGCTTTGCGGCACCCGTGCCGCGTCGCCGGCGCAGGCCGCCGGCGCCACCAGCGTGCGGCCGGCGCGGACGCTGGCAATAGCGACGGGTACAGAGCCGCGCACGGCCCGCACGCTGCCATCGAGGGCGAGTTCACCGATGAATTCGAAGGCACGCAGTCCGTTTACAGGCAGCTGTGCCGAGGCGGCGAGTATACCCAGGGCGATCGGCAGATCGAAGCGGCCACCGCCCTTGGGCAGGTCCGCGGGAGCCAGGTTTACCGTGATGCGACGCTGGGGGAAATCGAAGCAGGAGTTGAGCAGTGCACTGCGCACGCGGTCGCGACTCTCGCGCACGGCTGTTTCGGGCATGCCGACAATGTGGAAGGCGGGAAGGCCGTTGGACAGGTGCGTCTCCACCCGCACAAGGGGCGCATTGAGTCCGTCGCTGCCACGACTGTAGATCAGTGCGTACTGCATGCTCGTCCCTGAGCGTCAGGTTGTGCCGCAGGCCTGCCCGGGCCGCGGGTGAATTGCCCCCTGGTGGCCTACTGGCGCGTTCGCAGCGCCTCAATCTCATCAAGTGTCGCGGTGAGGGCGGCCAGCTCGGTCTCAAGCGCCCGGACCCGTTCCTGGGTTCTCGCCAGCAGGTCGGCCTGCGCGTCGAACTCGTCCCGGGCCACCACGTCGAGCCGCTGCAGCGCCGACTGCACAAGCAGGCGGGCATTGCGGTCCACCTCGCTGCGCAGTCCGTCGCCACCCACCAGCTGGTTGACCTGCTGGATGACGTCGCCAAAGGGGGGCGGTTTAAGTGCCATAAGGAAATACCTGTGTCGTCGCTGAAGAGCAGTGTAGTGGATAGGCGTGGTCCTCGCACAGTGCGGCGGTGCGCACAATACTGGTGCTGCGCACGATTATTGTGCGTCAAGCGGGCGCTACCCGTGCCTGGCGGCAAGGTCCGATCCGCGTAAAGAATGCTAACTTGTTGAAATAAAAAAACTTAAATTCCCATGGCACAGGCTATGCAGGAGTGGGCGCAACAACGAGTACGCAAAGTCCGGTGTACAGGCGCGCGCAGCCCGGTTCGCTTAAAAGTGGGCCGCTGGAAGCCGGCGCGGACCATGACGGCTCAGGGGTGGCTGGCGGGTGACATCGCCGCGATGAGGTTCGGGAGATTTGCATGAAACTGATAACGGCTGTGATCAAGCCATTCAAGCTGGACGACGTTCGCGAGGCATTGTCCGATATCGGCGTTCAGGGGATTACCGTGACCGAGGTGAAGGGTTTCGGGCGGCAGAAGGGGCATACGGAACTCTATCGCGGGGCGGAATACGTGGTCGATTTCCTGCCCAAGGTCAAACTCGAGGTGGCGGTGGCGGAATCCATGGTGGACCAGACGCTCGAGGCGATTACCCAGGCTGCCAACACCGGAAAGATCGGCGATGGCAAGGTGTTTGTCCTCGGTCTGGAGCAGGTCATCCGGATTCGCACGGGTGAGACGGGCGAGGAAGCCATCTGAGAAGCCACCGGGTGGCGGAAATTCTGACTTCGACGCAAGAGCGATTCCCATGGACAACCAGATTTTTGAACTTCAGTACGCACTTGACACATTCTACTTTCTGATCTGCGGCGCGCTGGTCATGTGGATGGCCGCCGGCTTTGCCATGCTGGAAGCCGGACTGGTCCGCGCCAAGAACACCACCGAGATCCTGACCAAGAATGTCGCCCTTTTCTCGGTAGCCTCGACCATGTACCTCTTGTGCGGCTATCACTTCATGTACGACGGCGGTTTCTTTCTGTCCGGAGTAACGACGGTGGCGCAGATGGATGACGCCGCCGTTGCGCAGGTTCTGGCGGATTCCGCGGAATCGGGGTTTGACGGTGATTCGGTCTACTCAGACGCCTCGGACTTCTTTTTCCAGGTCGTTTTCGTGGCCACTGCGATGTCTATCGTCTCGGGTGCCGTTGCCGAGCGCATGAAACTCTGGGCGTTTCTTGCCTTTGCCGTTGTCATGACCGGCTTCATCTATCCGATAGAAGGCGGCTGGACCTGGGGTGAGAAGCCGGTGCCGCTTATCGGCAAACTGAGTTATGCGGACTATGCGGGTTCCGGCATCGTGCATATGGCTGGGGCCGCGGCAGCACTTGCCGGCGTGCTGTTGCTGGGTCCACGCAAGGGGAAATATGCCGCCGACGGTTCTGTAAAGGCCATCCCCGGTGCCAACATGCCGCTGGCGACTCTCGGCACTTTCATCCTCTGGATGGGCTGGTTCGGCTTCAACGGTGGTTCCACCCTGAAGCTGGGCGGAATCAGCGTCGCCAACGAGGTAGCAAACGTCTTTCTCAACACCAACGCCGCAGCGGCCGGTGGCCTTATCGCGGCACTGATCGTGGCGCGGCTTATCTTTGGCAAGGCCGACCTGACCATGGCACTCAACGGTGCCCTTGCCGGGCTGGTTGCCATCACGGCCGAGCCCGCTGATCCCTCACCGCTGCTTGCGACCCTCATCGGCGCCGTCGGGGGTGCGATCGTGGTATTGAGCATTGTGGCTCTGGACAAGGTGAAGATCGATGACCCGGTCGGTGCCATTTCCGTTCACGGTGTGGTCGGTCTCTGGGGCATCTTCGCGGTCCTGCTGTCGGACGCGGAGGCGACTTTCATGGGCCAGCTTGTCGGTGCCGCAGTCATCTTTGTCTGGGTATTTGTTGCCAGCCTCATCGTCTGGGGCATCCTCAAGGCAGTGCTGGGGATTCGCGTCGGCGAAGAGGAAGAATACGAGGGCGTCGATCTCTCTGAGTGTGGGCTGGAGGCCTACCCGGAGTTTGTATCGGCGAAATAAGCTTGCGGGCGCATTGTAAAATGCGTTTTTTAGGGGCCTTCGGGCCCCTTTTTTTTGGGTGGGTTTTTGGCGGGCTGCCGGCGTGGGGGCCTGCGCAGACACGCCGTAGACCCATCCATGGGGGCTCAGGCTGCGGGAGGCCGCCCCCACCATCCATGCCTCGCATGGTCTGCGCAGGCCCCCCACACCGACAACCCGCCCCGACCTCCCGTGCCAGCTGCGGGGGATGCAGTTTCCCGGATCAGTACCCGGTACCAGCCTTCTAGCGCAGTCGTCGAGCTCATCGGAGCGGGTAAACGTGGACAGCGATTCGCTCAGAAGCCAGAGCCCAACCCGATACTCAACCCCGCGCAGATACCAGGCGTGGTTCTGGATCCCCATCCGTCAGACGACGACGCTGAACCCGATACTTGCTCCACGGCCAGGTGCAGGCAGGGTATGCCGGTCCGTGAGACCATGCGAGGCATGGATGCCTCGCCTGAGCCCCCACGGATGGGTTCACGGCGAG
>JAWLGG010000260.1:0-4823 GCA_041685155.1 Chromatocurvus sp. | reverse complement strand
CCCGCTGCTGCGTATCCGCTCTGTCTACGAGTTCTTCCGCCAGCGGGCCGGCCAGGAACAGGGGCTGCGACGCCTGGTGCCGGGGATGGGCGGGGCCGTTTTCACCTCCCGGGATGAAGCCAGCTCTACCGCGCTGGACTTTGTCGGCTGGCTGCAGGAGGCGATTGACGGCAGGCGCCCGCTGAACAACATCTCCAACGCGCAGACGCAGCTGCTATGTGGGGCCTACAGCCGCCGTGGGCTGATGCGCGTCCTGCCCCCGACAGAGGGCGGGGTGATTGCCGATATCGACCAGGCGCGGCGCAACCTGTGCGCGGTGGATCTGCTGGCCAGGACGGAGCACTTCTCGGCGGATGTCGCGCGCTTTTCCGCCCCCCTGGCGGCCTGCGGCATCGAGTTCACACCGCGCGAGCGCAAGCCCGCCAACACCACCTCGAAGGATATTTCCCGTCCGCTGGCGGCGCGCCTTGCGGCCCTGCGCGAGCAGATCGGCGAGGAGCTCTACGCCCGGCTCGAGACGCTCAACCAGCAGGACCTGCAGCTCTACGCAGAGGTTGACCAGCGCCTGGGGTGACGGCGCCGCGTCTGTGGGCCGCCGTCTTTTCCGATATAATCGCCCTTTTCCGAGCACAGCAGAAACAGGAGCTCCCATGAGCGAGGCACCCCTGATCCCGGTGGTCAATGTCAGCAGCGGCGACAAGTTCGTCAACCCGCGGGGCATGCGCGTGATCAAGGACGGCATCAAGGCCTCGGCAGCGCAGTCGCAGCGACTGCCCAAGCCGAAATGGTTGCGCACGCGCATCCACGGCGGTCCCGTGTACGAGCGTGTCAAGGGCATTGTCCACGACCACGGCCTGGCGACCGTCTGCGAGGAAGCGAAGTGCCCTAACATGAGCGAGTGCTGGAGCGCGGGCACCGCAACCATCATGCTCATGGGTGACGTGTGCACCCGGGCCTGCCGCTTCTGCGCCGTGAACACGGGCAATCCCCGTGGCTGGCTGGATGACGAGGAGCCCGGGAAGACTGCCCGCTCTGTGCAGCTGATGGGCCTGAAGTACGTGGTCCTGACCTCGGTCAACCGCGACGACCTGCAGGATGGCGGTGCGGCGCATTACGCCGCCTGTGTGCGCGAGGTCAAGTCGCTCAATCCCGATACCGCGGTCGAGGCGCTGACGCCGGACTTTCTCGGCGTATTGCGCGATGTGGAGACGGTGGTCGACTCGGGTATTGAGGTCTTCGCCCAGAACGTGGAAACCGTGCGTCGCCTGACCCACCCGGTGCGGGATCCGCGGGCCAGCTATGAGCAGACCCTGCAGGTGCTCGCCCACGCCAAGGCGCACCGCCCGGACGTGCTGACCAAGACCAGCCTGATGCTGGGCCTCGGTGAAACCGAGAGCGAAATCCGCGAGGCGCTGGATGACCTGCGCGCCGCCGACATCGATATCGTCACCTTCGGCCAGTACCTGCAGCCGACCCCTCACCATTACCCGATCGATCGTTACGTCACGCCCGAGGAATTTGCGACCTACCGCGAGTGGGGACTCGAGCGCGGCTTCCTGGAGGTGGTGTCCGGGGTGATGGTGCGCTCCAGCTACCGGGCGGAGCAGGTTCTCGCGAAGAACAACGTCGGTCTCGACTGAACCGGCACGGGCAACCGGCCGCGCAGTCTTCAGCGTGGCCAGCCCGCCGGCGTGGCGAAGAAGCGTTGCGTTTCCGCTCCGTCCCTATCGATTGCGGCGACGAGACGCGGGCCGCCCCCGGCGGCAAAATCGTTCCGAAGCGACGTGGCCAGGGATGCCGTATCGGTGTATAGCGGCCCCGGCGCCGTCTCACCGGGCAGGCTCGCCGGGTGCATCGTAAAAGCGCGTATCAGTGGGGCGAACCAGTGCTGCCGCGACAGGATCACGTGGCCATGCCCGGCGGACTCTGCCACGGGCGAGGCGGCAAGCGTGTCGACGTCATCCCAGAGCTGCAGGGTCTGCAGCGGATTGAAACCGGTGGGTGGCAGGCAGGGCTGGCCGGGGCGGCGAAACAGGCGCCCCTTGACCACGACTTCTACACGGTCCGGCGTCAGGCCGCGGGCGGCCACCAGGCGCTGCGCGGCGGGGTCGTCGGCCAGGCGCGTCTGCTGCCTGGCAAGATGCGACAGCTTGCGATCGAGGCGGTCGCGGCGGCCGGGACCCAGCCAGTCGGCGCGGTCGTCCCCCGTAGCGCCGCTGCCGGGTCCGGTATACAGGTAGAATTTCACCGCCAGCTCCAGGTGGACGGTATCGCCGCTGTCGCGACAGCGGTACAGGCAGTCGAATTCCCCTACGGTACGCCCCGCTTCCCGCACCGGCAGGTTGTGCGCAAGCAGCTCCACGCTCGGTTCGCAGTCCAGGAAAAAATGCCACAGAGCCTCGAAATACAGACCGAGGCGCCGGCCGGCGCGCGGGCCGACGGCCTTGAGGAGGGGCTGAGGTTCCCGGTCCAGCGCCCGCAGCCAGGCGAGACGTTCCTCGGTAAGTACAGATAGCGCGCAGGCGCGCAGGGCAGGGCGGCCTGGATCAATCGTACTGGCCAACATCAGGTCGTCCGAGAAAACCGCCCACGCCAGATCGCGTACCATCGGGTGTGCCAGCTGCCTGAGTCCGTTCACGATTGCCTCCAGGGGGCGATGCGCGCAAGAATAGCACGGGTCCCGACCCCTGCCGCGTGCCATGGGTTCGCAGAGCCGCGGCAGGTATACTCGGCTGCGGTGGCAGGGGAGCAGGGCATGGTACAGAATTTTCAGCGGGTCGGACTCGTCGGTCGCAGCCGCCAGGAAGGGCTGCAGACTGTCGTCGATGAACTCATTGCGCTGCTTCGCGAGCGCGGCATCACCGTCATGCTGGAGGATCGCCTGGGCGCGATTGCCTCCCAGGATTGCCCCCTGCTGTCGCGGGATGAAATCGGCGAACGCGCGGACCTCGTGATCGTCATCGGCGGTGATGGCAGCCTGCTCAGCGCGGCACGCACCCTGGCCCGCTACAATACGCCCGTTCTCGGTATCAATCGCGGGCGCCTGGGCTTTCTCACGGACATCAGCCCCGACGAGCTGGCCAGGCAGGTTCCGCCGGTGCTGGATGGCCACTACGCCGAGGAGGACCGTTTCCTTCTCGATGTGGTGGTTGAGCGCGAGGGCAGCAGCATCGCCCACGCCGATGCGCTCAACGATGTGGTGGTGAACTCCGGGACCTCGGCACAGATGATCGAGTTCGAGCTGTCCATCGATGGCGAGTTCGTCTATCGCCAGCGCGCGGACGGCCTGATCGTCTCCACCCCCACCGGTTCCACCGCCTATGCGCTGTCCGGCGGCGGGCCGATCATGCACCCCTCGCTGGATGCCATTGTCCTGGTGCCGATGTTCCCGCACGCTCTCAGCAGCCGGCCGATTGTGGTCAAGGGCAGCAGCGAGATCCGCCTCGACATACTCGCGCGCAATCGCATCCACCCGCCCGTGACCTGCGACGGCCAGGTGAACATGACCGCGCGACCCGGCGATGCCGTGGTGATCTGCAAGAAGCCCGAGCGTCTGACGCTGCTGCATCCCGTCGGACACAGTTTCTATGCCAGTTGCAGGGACAAGCTGCACTGGAGCAATGCACTGGTGGAGTAATCA
Source organism: Chromatocurvus sp. (assembly GCA_041685155.1). Taxonomy (GTDB): domain Bacteria; phylum Pseudomonadota; class Gammaproteobacteria; order Pseudomonadales; family Halieaceae; genus Chromatocurvus. Next base: position 1,183 of record JAWLGG010000260.1, on the reverse strand, counting down.
TGGGAGATCTTCTCGCGGCGCTGCGGCCCGTGCCGGTGACGGCGGGCCTGCTGCTGCTGTCCATCGCCGGATTTTTTCTGGTGTACCTGAACATGCCGCTGCCCTGGGTAGCCGCGCTGACCTACCTGCCCTTCGAACTGGGCCGCTCGGGTCCCGCTTTTGCCGGCATGAATGGCGAATACTGGCGCCTGGTGACGCCGGTATTCCTGCATTTCAGCTGGCTGCATATCGTCTTCAATGCGCTGTGGACCTGGGAGTTCGGGCACCGCATCGAGCGTGCGCTGGGAAGCCGCTGGCTGCTGCTGCTGTTCCTGGTCATCGCCGCGATTTCCAACACCAGCCAGTTTGCCGCCGGCGGGCCGAGCATCTTCGGCGGCATGTCCGGCGTGGTCTACGGGCTCCTGGGGTTCAGCTGGGTGGCCGCCCGTCTGAATCCGGGCTGGCAGTTTGCGCCACCCCCGGGACTGATGGTGTTCATGATCGGCTGGCTGCTGGTGTGCCTGTTCGGCCTTATCGAGGTGCTGGGCTTTGGCGCCGTCGCCAATGCGGCGCATGTCGGCGGGCTCGTCGCCGGCGGTGTGCTGGGGGGTATTGCGGGTTACGCCGCATCCCCCCGGGTCGGCAAAGGCTGACCCGGACCGCTATACTCGCGGCTTTATGACCAACACACGGATGCACCATGGATGAGTACAGCAGGCTGGTCGGCAGCCTGACGCCGGATGTCTACCAGCGCCTGAAGCGCGCTGTCGAGACCGGCAGATGGCCTGACGGCCGCGCGGTGTCTGCGCAGCAGCGCGAGCACTGCCTGAACGCAATCATCGCCTGGGGTGAGCGCAACCTGGCTCCCGAGGAGCGCGTCGGCTTTATCGACCGGGGCCGCAAGGGGGGCGCGACGCAGCTTGGCGCCGCTGGCGATCAGCCGCTGCGCTGGCAGGACAGCGGGGTCCGCGGCGATGACTAGCCTGCATAGCTCACTGGCCAGCGGCGGCGTGCGCAAGATGCGTACCGCCCTGGCAGATACGGTGCAGTACCGGCTGCCCCTCGGGGATTCCGAGACAGCGCTCAACGAGTGGATCGGACGCTCCCTGCAGCTGTCCTTTCTCGGCGACATCCACTGCATCCACTGTGACCGCAAAACGCAGAAGAGCTTCAACCAGGGCTACTGCTACCCCTGCTTCAAGCG
>JAWLGG010000259.1:0-4833 GCA_041685155.1 Chromatocurvus sp. | reverse complement strand
ATCCTGGAGGTCGAGGATTTCGACGGCATCATTATCTTCGTGCGCACGCGCATCGCCACCACGGAGCTTGCGGAGAAGCTCGCCGCGCGGGGCTATGCCACGGCGGCACTGAATGGCGATGTTGCTCAGAATATGCGTGAAAAGACTGTGGAGAACCTGAAGACCGGTCGGCTGGATATCCTGGTGGCGACCGATGTCGCGGCCCGGGGCCTGGACGTGGACCGCATCAGCCACGTTATCAACTACGACATCCCCTACGATGCCGAGGCGTACACGCATCGCATCGGCCGCACGGGCCGTGCCGGACGCCACGGCGAGGCCATCCTGTTTGTGGCCAATCGCGAGCGCCGGCTGCTGCGCGCGATCGAGCGCGCCACGGGGGAGCGTATCGAGGCGATGCAGCTGCCCACGCCCCAGGAGGTCACGGACAAGCGTGCGGCACGCTTCAAGCAGCAGATCACCGAGGCCCTCGACGTGGCCGAACTCGACAGCAGTCGCCAGCTTGTGGAAAGTTACCAGCACGAGTTCGGTGTTCCGGTGCTCGATATCGCTGCGGCCCTTGCCTTTCTCGCGCGGGACAGGGCGCCGGCGCAGCCCCCCGCTGCCGCCAGCGCGGGAGACAGCAGGCCGACTCCACCGCGGACTTCAGCGCGTACAGTTGATTCGCGCGACGCCCCGGCGCGCCCGCGCGCCCCGGCGGGCAGGCACGCGGAGGCCGGCGCGGGGCCAGGGCCGCGCCCGCGGCGCGACTCCGCCGTGCAGCCGGGCATGCGCCGCTACCGCATTGAAGTGGGTCACGCGCATGACGTGAAACCGGGCAATATCGTCGGCGCGATTGCCAACGAGGCCGACATGGAGTCGGAATACATCGGCAAGATCAACATCGAGGAGGACTACAGCACAGTGGAGCTCCCCGAGGGCATGCCGCCGGAGGTCTTCGCGCATCTGCGCAATGTCTGGGTATCCGGTCGCAAGCTGCAGATCTCCGCGCTCGACAGCCCGGCACGTGGCCAGCCGGCAGCGCGCAAGCGCAAGGCGGATGACGCCGGCGACAGGCCGCCGCGGCCGCGTCTGTCGCCGACAGGACCGCGCGGCGCCGATGCCGGTGCGCGACCCCCGGCAAAGCGGGCCACGAAGGCGGCCGGCACCAGGAAACCGCGCAAGAAGCCCAACGGATGAAAGCCCCCAAACGACTGCTGCCGCTCATCGAATACGGCCTGGTTGACGAAGTCCTCTATCCGCTGATGAGCGGAAAGGAGGCCGACGTGTTCGTGGTTCGCTGCGGCGAGGACGAGCGCTGCGCCAAGATCTACAAGGAGTCGCGTACCCGCAGCTTCAAGCAGGCGGTCAAGTACACCGAGGGGCGCAAGGTCAGGAATACGCGCCGGGCCCGGGCCATGGAAAAGGGCTCGCGCTTCGGCCGCGAGCAGCAGGAAGAGGTCTGGCAGAACGCCGAGGTGAGTGCCCTGTATCGACTGGATGCGGCGGATGTGCGCGTGCCGCATCCCTACGGCTGCGTCGAGGGCGTGCTGCTGATGGAGCTGATCACCGACGAGGAGGGCGATGTGGCGCCGCGGCTGGCGGATGTGCGCATGTCCGCGGAGCAGGCGGTCGAGGACTTCGACATGGTGATCCGCTATGTCGTGCGCATGCTCTGCGCGGGCATCGTGCATGGCGACCTGTCGGAGTTCAATGTGCTGGTGGACGAGGGGGGGCCGGTCATCATCGACCTGCCCCAGGCAGTGGACGCCGCCTCCAACAACAATGCCCGGGAGATGTTTGTTCGCGATGTGACGCGGATGACGCAATACTATGGCCTGTTCGAGCCGGCGCTGCTGCAGACCCGCTACGCAGCGGAGATCTGGCGCCTGTATGAGGATGCGGCCCTGGAGCCGGAAACCGTGCTCACCGGCATTGCCGAGGAAGACGAGACAGCGGCGGATGTGGACGGCGTCATGCGTGAAATCGAGGCGGCCCTGGAGGAACATCTGGAACGTCTGGCGCGGGAAGCGGAAGACGACGAGGATCAGTAGGCGGCCCAGTGGGCCACGTGGAAAGTTCGGTAATGCTCAGAGTCGCTGTGCGGACGCGAATCAAGGCGCGCTTCGCTCACAGCGCTTGTGCTGTGGCTGAGCATTACCGAACTTACCGCGTGGCCGACTATTGGACGAGTTTCATGATGGTGATCGCCTGGCCGCTCAGCCGGTCCTCCCGCACAATCTCCCAGCCCCGGGAACGGTAGAATCGCACCTGGTCTGACGTATACAGGTAGAGCGGGCTGTCCCCGCGCCGCCGGCCGGCGTCGCAGGCATGCTGCAGCAGTCGCGATCCGACCCCCTGCCGGCGCGCGTCGGGGTGTACCCAGAGATTGGCGATCCAGGGCGTGAGCCGGGGTTCGCTGGCCAGGTCGTTCTCGAGCAGCGATACCGAACCGGCCAGAGCGTCCGAGTTGCCCAGCAGCACCCAGGTCAGCGGCAGGGATCCGTCGTCACGACAGCGCGAGAGATCGGCGGTAAAGCTGTCCGCGGTATCCCAGGGGTACAGCGCCTGCCATTCTGCCAGGTGCCAGCGCGCCAGCTCGCGGCAGTCCACGCCACTGCAATGCAAAAGCTCAATGCGGTACTCCGCTGCGGGCCGGTCAGGCGGCGGCATTGCCGTGCGCTGGCATGGTGGGGATCGACTGCGGCATCATGCCGGTGAATTCCACGGACGGAGGCGATGTGAATGAAAATCCTGCTGCAGCGGGTAGCGCAGGCGAGCGTCTCGGTAGACGGCGTCGAGGTCAGCCGTATTGGTCCGGGCCTGCTGGTGTTTCTCGGCCTGGAGCAGGCGGACAACCGGGACATCGCCACCCGACTCCTGCAGCGGCTCCTCGACTACCGTATTTTCCCGGACGGCGCAGGACGCATGAACCTGAGTCTTGCACAGCACGGTGGTGACATCCTGCTGGTTTCCCAGTTCACCCTGGCCGCCGACACCACCCGGGGCAGGCGCCCCGGCTTTTCCGGCGCCCTCGCGCCAGCCGAGGCAGAACCTCTCTATGCCTTCTGTCTTGACTATCTTTCCGCGCAGCATGGGCAGGGAAGTGTCGCCGCGGGTGTTTTCGGCGCAGACATGCAGGTCGGCCTGGTCAACGATGGCCCGGTCACGTTTCTGCTTTCGTCCTGAGGCTGGTACTGTCACGCGTCGCCGAGGCTGCCTATCAGGTGGTTGACCCGTCGCCGCAGGCCAGCATCCTGCAATGCCAGGGGAACCCCTGTCAGGTCAGCAGCCTGCAGATACTCGGGCAGGAAGAAGTACTCGAGATCGTCCTGCGCCCGCAGGTCGAGGTCGCCGAGATCGCGCAGCCCGTGAAACGCCACCTGGTCTCCCAGGCGGCCGGCGACGTGGCAGATCACACCGGCGGCGAGAACCTCGTCGGTATCCGGGTGCTCCGCCGGCGGCAACGCCATCGGAATGTAGGCGTGTCGGAGCCCGCGGGCGAGATCCTCGGGCAGGCCCCACTGCGTTGCCAGCATGCCGGAGATGACCGCGGCGTTGGCAATCAGCTCTTCCTGCTGTGCCGTGGCGCGTGAAAACAGCGTTGCCTGCGGCGCGTACAGACCGGCCATATCCGGTCGCGCCGAGAGCAGGGCAAGGTCGCCCAGGTTACCGAGCAGCGCCTGTGTGGACAGGACCGAGGGATGTGCCGCCCCCAGCTGCTGCGCGAGCATCAGCGCCGCGGTGCTGGCAACGTAGCTTGAACGCCAGAGACGCATGTAGGCTGCCTGTTGCGCCGGGTGCTCGAATTCCATGACGCGGGTCACCGTTGACTGCAGCACCAGGCCCTTGACCAGGCTCGTGCCGAGATAGGTGATGGCGTGCTGGATGCTGGAAATCGGTGTCAGCAGGGCAAAAGCGGCGGAGTTGACCGTACGCAGGATGTCGGCCGTGAGCGCGGGGTTTGACTTGACCGCCTCGGTCAGCTCCTCCGGGTCGTCAAGCCCCCTGGTGACGCGCTCCAGTATGGGCGGCGGCTGGCGCAGCTTGGCGACGATCTCGACGACGTCCTCGCGCTCCACCTCGGTCAGGTGCTCCTGCATGACAAGGAAGAAGTCGGCGAGCTCATTGGGCACCTTGCGCTCTGTGAGCGGTTCGCTGTGGCAGTCGATGGCGACGCCAGGCACAGCCTCTGCGGCCGACCCGGTATCAGGTGTTTCTGTCGCGTCGCCGCGCGCCGTAGTTCCCTGACGGTTGCGCGTGAACCATCCCATGTCCCGCTTCTCCCTGACTCATTGTCCACGTACAGCACGGCCGGCGTCCGGCCACCTGCCGCAGGCTGTGGCGGCGACCGTTTTGCCCGCAAGCGTAGCACAGAAGGCGTCCCGGGCGGGTCCATCCCGGCGGGGTCGCGAGCACCGGAGGGGCAAGCGTGGCCCCATCGTCCGTCAGCGTGGAGTCACCCCCTCGACCGGTTCCCGGGGCAGCTCGTCGATTGCCGGCGCGCCCTCCGTGCGCAGGCGCAGCGCGGCCGCCTGGGCCTGGCGGCTGTAGTCCATGGATTCTCCGAGAATGCGTGCGGCCTCCTGGTCGGCGTGGAAGCCGCGGGAGTTCTCGCTGCTGATGTAATCGAGACGCCAGGTCGCCTTGCGCTGCAGGGCAAGGACCGGTTCGAGTTCCGCATCACTTGCGCCAGCGGCCTGGGCCTCGAGGATGGCATCCAGCATGTCCGTCATGGCGGCGCCCGCGCGTTCAACGAGGCCGGCGGTGGTTTCCTGGATGCGGTGCACGCGCGCTCGCAACTCGGCCTCGGCAACGTTGTGACAGGTCTGGCAGGCACTGTTGACCATTTTC
>JAWLGG010000010.1:0-19730 GCA_041685155.1 Chromatocurvus sp. | reverse complement strand
AGGGCGCATTCCGCCTCGATGACCAGCTTGACGTGCCGGTCGTAGAACTCGTCGACCAGATTGATGAAGCGGCGCGCGGCGTCCTCGCTGCCCGCACCCATCTGCCGTACGCCGGAGAGCAGGACAGCGTGAAACAGTCGCGCCAGCTCTATATAGTCGTTCTGCGAGCGCGGCCCCTCGCACAGCTCGGCAAAATCAAACCAGGCCACGTCGTCCGCAAGGCGCAGACTGTGCAGCTGTCTCTCGTTGATCTCCACCGTCACGTCGGCACGACCGGCCTCCGGCGCCAGGCTGTCGAAGCTCTGCCGCAGCCCCGCAAGCGCCGCTTCACCACAGGGGTAATAGTAGAGCTGCGCTTGCTCCAGTGTACGCAGGCGGTAGTCGACACCGCCATCCAGATTGACCACCTGTGTATGTGCCTCGATCTGGCGGATGGCTGGCAGAAATCGATCGCGCTGCAGGCCGTTCTCGTAAAGCCGCTCCGGTGGAATATTGGATGTTGCCACGAGTGTGATTCCGCGCTCGAACAGCGCACGCATCAGGTTGCCGAGGATCATTGCGTCGGCAATATCGCTGACAAAGAACTCGTCAAAGCAGAGAACACGGGCGCGGCCCGCCATTGCGTCGGCGACGCGATCGAGCGGATTCTTCTCACCCGCCAGCGCGCGCATCTCGCGGTGGACCCGCTGCATGAAGCGGTGGAAGTGCACGCGTTCGCGATCGTCAAACGGAAGGCAGTCGAAAAAGGTGTCCATCAGATAGGTCTTGCCGCGCCCGACACCGCCCCAGAGATAGAGCCCGGTGGGCACCTGGGGCTGCACTCCCCTGAGTCGCCGCCACCAGGCGCCCGGCCCTGTCGGCGAGGGCCGCGGCCCCGCGGCGATCAGCCGGGCATGCAGGGCGTCCAGCATGCCGACGACCCGCGCCTGTTCCGGGTCGTGGACGAAGTCCTCGCGCGCCAGATCGTCGCGATAACGCTGCAACGGGGTTGCACTCATGTTTTCCACCTGCCGCTACACCAGACCGCGCGAACTCTAGCCGCGACCGGATCGAATGGCAATCGCCCGTCTGTCATGCGAAACCCGGTGTCTGTATAATGTAGTATATTGCCCCGGCCACGGAGACACCCGCCCATGTACAGCCTCGACATTGTCATAGGCACCGCCATCTGCGTTCTTATTATCGCCGGCGTCACCGGATTCCTTCTCGGTCGCCGCACGACAGCAGGCAGCCAGCAGGCGCGAGAGCTCGAGAAGCGCCTCGACCAGGTCACCCGGGACAAGCAGCATTTTGAAGACCGTGTTACCGAGCACTTTGCGGAAACGGCCACGCGCCTGAACGCGCTGACGGACAATTACCGCGCCGTACATGAGCACCTTGCCGAGGGCGCGAGCACACTGTGCGTCGGCAATCCCGCGGTCACCGTCGGACGCCTGGACGGCAACCGCGATCTCGACAAGGACCTGCTCGACGTACAGCCGCCACGCGACTATGCACCCAAGGCCTCCCCCTCGGAGAAGGGCATGCTGAACGAGGGCTTCGGGCTGGACAAGGACGATATCGCACCGGTCGAGAAAACCCGGCGCGAGCAATACAGCCCAGCCATCAGTGCAGATGCCGACGCCGCGACCGGAACGCCGCCCGCTGACGAGGTCGCATCGACCTCGGAACACACCGCAGAGACCCCGCGTCGGGATCAGTAGCACAGCTGAGCAGGTCGCTCTGATCCAGCCGGGAGCCCGCGTGCGAAGCCTGCTGCGCCTCACCGTCTGGCCGACCGTCGCCGGCATCCTCGCCGGCATCCTGATCCTCGACCGCTGGATGACCACGGAGCCGTCCCGGGCCGACGCCGCGCCGTCCGTTGACAGCTACGCGCAGGCGGTGCAGTCAGCCACGCCCTCCGTGGTCAACATCTACACCCAGAAGGTCGTGCCGACCCGCGCGGCGCGCCTGCTCGACGACCCCTTCTGGCGTCAGTTTGTGCCAAGGAACCAACCGCGGCAGCGCGTCGAACAGTCCCTCGGTTCCGGCGTCATCCTCTCCACCGACGGCCACATCGTGACCAACAACCACGTCATCGAGGGAGCGGACGCCATTCAGGTGCTACTGAGCGACGGGCGCAATGCCGCGGCACAGATTATCGGAACCGACCCGGCCACCGACCTGGCCCTGCTGCAGGTCGACCTGCCAGACCTGACGCCCATAGAGCTGGGCTCCTCGAGCGCGGCGCGCGTCGGCGACGTGGTGCTCGCCATTGGCAATCCACTGGGCTTTGGCCAGTCGGTCACCCAGGGCATCATCTCCGGGCTCGAGCGCTACGGACTGCAGACGGGTCTGTATGAAAGCTATATACAGACCGACGCCATCATCCACCAGGGCAACTCCGGCGGCGCACTGATCGACACCCGCGGTCGACTGCTGGGTATCAATGCGCTGATCTACACGTCGGACAACCAGGCCAGCAGCGGGCGCATGGGAATCGGCATCGGCCTGGCGATTCCGGTGGATCTGGCCCGCTTCGTGATGGCCGACCTGATCGAGTACGGCCAGGTCATCCGCGGCTGGCTCGGTGTGCAGGTCGAGCCACGCTTCCTGCGCGGTGGCGAGGCGCCGGACGGCCAGTCACTGGTGGTGACCGGGGTCGCTGAGGGTGGCCCGGCCCACAAGGCGGGCCTGCAGACCGGGGACGTCATTACGCACTTCAACCAGGAGCCGGTGGAGGATGTACGCCGCTCGATGTATGACATCGCCATGCTGCGTCCGGGCGATCGCCTGCTCATCACGGCCATCCGCAACGGCCAGACACTCGACCTGCGCGCCGTCGTCGGTGCGCAGACCCAGTCTCCCGGCCCGGCAGCGGAAAACGGCTAGTCGGGCCGTCGGCCTGCCGAGAGGCGCATCTCCGCGCTGCGGGCGTGCGCCGTCAGCGATTCGCCGCGAGCGAGTATGGACGCCACGGCGCCGAGCTCGCGGGCACCCTCGGCACTGCACATGATCAGAGAGCTGCGTTTCTGGAAGTCATACACGCCCAGCGGCGAGAAGAACCGGGCGCTGCCGGAGGTCGGCAGCACATGATTGGGGCCGGCGCAGTAATCGCCCAGGGCTTCGGCGCTGTAGCGACCCATGAAAATGGCACCCGCAGCCTGAATGCCCTCGACCAGGGACAGAGGATCCTCGACCGACAGTTCCAGATGCTCCGGGGCCAGGGCATTGCTGATCCTGACTGCATCATCGAGGTCACGCGTCCTGATAAGGGCGCCGCGGGAGGCCAGCGACCTGCTGATGATGTCGTGCCGTTCCATCTCAGGCAGCAGCCGACGCATCGCCGCCTCGACCCGGTCGAGGTAGCCGGCATCCGGGCACAGAAGCAGAGACTGCGCGTTTTCATCGTGCTCCGCCTGCGAGAAGAGATCCATGGCGATCCAGTCGGGATCCGTGCCGCCATCGCAGATGATCAGTATTTCCGACGGACCGGCGACCATGTCGATACCGACGCGCCCGAACACCTGGCGCTTTGCCTCGGCAACGTAGGCATTCCCGGGGCCGACAATCTTGTCCACGGCGGCAATCGTCGCGGTACCGTAGGCCAGTGCAGCCACCGCCTGGGCACCGCCAATGGTGAGCACGCGGCTGACCCCGGCGAGACACGCGGCGGCAAGCACGAGGTCATTCACCTGCCCGTCCGGGGTGGGCACTACCATGGTGATATCGGCCACGCCCGCAACGCTCGCCGGCAGCGCATTCATGAGGACGGATGAGGGGTAGCTGGCCTTGCCGCCGGGCACGTACACGCCCACCCGACCGAGCGGGGTGACCCGCTGACCGAGGAGGTTGCCCTGGCTGTCGTGATACTGCCAGCTCTCCTGCCGCTGCCGCTCGTGGTAGTCCCGAATACGCTGCGCCGCGGTTTCCAGGGCGCCGCGCTGCGCCGACGGCAGCCCATCCAGCGCCTCCCGCAGCCGGGGCAGCGGCACCTCGATGTCGGCGCGCTCTTGCACCGGCGCGCGATCGAGCTCCCGGGTGTACTCGATCAGCGCGGCATCGCCCCGCTCACGCACATCGGCAATAATGCCGGCCACGCGCTCGGCTACCGCTGCGGCAGCGGACTCGCCAGAGGGCTCCAGCGCGGTCAGCTGCGCGGTGAAGTCGGGATCTGCACTGTCGAGGCGATGAATCATGCCGCGGCCCCGGCTGGCGCGACTGCCGCGCCCACCTCGTCGATGATCGCGGCAATGGCGCCGTGGGACGCGCGCAGGGAGGCCTTGTTGACGATGAGGCGGGAACTGATGGCAGCCACTTCCTCCAGCGGCTGCATGCCGTTGGCACGCAGGGTGTTGCCGGTGTCGACGATGTCGACGATGATGTCCGACAGGCCCATCATCGGCGCCAGTTCCATGGCGCCGTAAAGCTTTATCAGCTCCGCCTGGATGCCACGCCTGGCAAACCAGGTCCGGGCAATGTTGACGAATTTGGTCGCCACGCGAATGCGCGCCGCGCCCGCCTGCCAGCCCACCGGCGCCGCGGTCATCAGGCGGCAGCGCGCGATCCCCAGATCGAGGGGCTCGTACACGCCGTCGGCGCCCTGTTCAAGCAGGATATCCTTACCCACCACACCGAGATCGGCAGCGCCGTGGCGCACATACGTCGGCACATCTGTCCCGCGCAGGATGACCAGCTGCAGGTCGTCTCGGGTGGTAGGGAAGACCAGCTTGCGGCTGCTGTGAACATCCTCGCAGGGCTCGATACCGGCGCGCGCCAGAAGCGGCAGCGTCTCCTTCAGAATGCGGCCCTTGGTCAGGGCCAGCGTCAGTGGCTTGCTCACAGGTGGACTCCCGGGGATTTGACGGCGTGGATCGTGGAACGGCGGGCAGGGTGCTCGTGGGCTGCTAGGCCTGATCCGGCGTCAGCGTGCGGATATTGACCGCGTGGATTTCTCCCGCGGCAATGCGGTCGTTGAGCGCCGCGTAAACCAGTTGCTGTCGCTGCACCGGTCGCATGCCGGCAAATACGGCGCCGACCACGGTGATATCGTAATTGCTGCCAGCGCCCTCTACGCGGACGTCACAGTCTTCCAGTTGTGCCCTGACCAGGGATTCTACCGTTTTTGCATCCACCTCTATGTCTCTCCATGACAGCCTGGCTTTACAGTGTAGCGGAATGTCATGCCCGTGGGGTCAGGCCTTTGTCTCTTCCGGCTCGATCTCCTCCACCGGCTCGATTTCCCAGTCCGCAATAACCTTGTCGAGATCGCCATCGAACTTCCGCGCAGACGCCTCGAACTGGCTGCGGTAGATCTGCCCCAGGTTGACGTTCTCCACGATCAGGTTGCGCATCAGCCATCTGCCCTCGCGATCCTTCGCCATCTGGTAGACCACGACGTAGGGCTCACTGCCGTCGCTGTAGATGAGCTGGCGCAACGTGGCCCGCCCCGGATTGCCGTCATCGCTCCCGGAGCTGCGCTTGTCATCGAGTTCGACCCGCGACCCGCCAAACGCCAGCAGGCCCTTGCTGTAGGTGCGCACAAGGCCGTCACGCATGGCCTCCGTGAAGCGGTCGAGCTGCTCGCGGAGTTTGTCCCGTCCCTCCTCGTCCAGCGACCGGTAGCGCTCACTGCTGGCATAGTCGCCCATGACACCGCGGGCAAAACCACGGAAGTCCACCACTTCGTCCAGCACCTCGTTGACGCGCCGGTAGTAGCGGTCCGGATCGTTCTTGACATAATCCGCCGCCTCCTCAATGACCGACAGCACCTCCTCGGTTGTCTTCTCGAGGACCTCCTCGGCGGTCTCTTGCTGCGCCGACGCCAACGGGGCCATCAGCATTCCGAGCGCCACCAGCAATGCGGTGATACTCGATGTCTGCCTGCTGCTACGCATACTTTTTCCTGTTTATGTCTGCCTGAAAATGGAAGAATGCCCGGGGCGCTATCGGTCACCTTCACTCAGAGGCTGCCGAAAAGCCCGGGACAGGGTAGAATCGTGCGGACCCTGGCATGCATGTCACGACGAATGCCAGTCTACTACGTTTCCCGGCACAGGTCGTATGACACCAGAAAAGCGCCCTTTGTTCCAGCCGAAGCCTCACCATGCACTGACACGGAAAGCCTGAACGATGTTGCTTGCCTCAGCCGCCATGATCATCGGCCTCTTCATACTCGTCTGGAGCGCGGACCTGTTCGTCGCCGGTGCTGCGTCGGTGGCCCGCAACCTCGGCATGTCGCCAGTGCTCATCGGGCTGACGATTGTGTCCCTCGGTACCTCCGCTCCGGAAATCCTGGTATCGGTGAACGCGGCGCTCACCGGCGCCGGCGAGCTGGCAATCGGCAACGCGCTGGGTTCGAACATCGCCAACATCGGCCTCGTTCTGGGGATCACGGTTCTGGTCGTACCCATGCTGATCCGCCCCGGCTGCATCCGGGTCGAGCTGCCGACGCTGCTGCTGGTCACCCTTGGCACCGGCCTCCTTCTTCTCGACCGCAGGCTCTCCCGCATCGACGGCCTGCTCATGATAGGCGGGCTCTGCCTGATCATGCTGCAGATGATCCGCGCGCAGTCAACGGATACGGGGTTTCTCAACGAATCCGGTGAAGAAAAGTTGCCGGAGCTCAGCGCGCTGCGGGCATGGCTGTCATTCGGCATCGGCCTGGCACTCCTTATCGGCAGCTCCCGCCTCCTGGTCTGGGGCGCAACCGACATCGCAGCACGGGTGGGCGTATCCGAGCTGGTCATAGGGCTCACCGTTGTGGCGGTCGGTACGAGCCTGTCGGAACTGGCAGCCACGCTGGCCAGCGCATTGAAGGGCCATACCGACATCGCCATCGGCAATATCATCGGCTCCAACCTGTTCAACCTGCTGGCGGTCATGCCGGTGCCCGGCCTGCTCGCCCCGATGACGATTTCCGACGAAGTGCTGTATCGCGACTACCCCGTCATGACCGCTGCCACCGTGCTGCTGGCCATTGCCATCTACAGCGGCTCCCGGCGTCGCTCAGCCATTGATGGCAGCGCCTACGTCGGCCGCTCGGTGGGCGTGTTGTTAACCGGTCTCTACGGCATGTACTATTACTGGCTTTTCCAGACCGTTTAGGCGTACACCGACCATGTCCGGGACGCTCGTCTCCTTTACCGAATCCGCACGCCGTACCATTCGCATGGAAGCAGAGGCCGTCACGGCGCTGGAGCCGCGCATCGGTGAGGCCTTCACCCGCGCCTGCGAAATATTCCTGCACACGCAGGGAAGGGTCATCGTCACCGGCATGGGCAAATCCGGGCACGTCGCCACCAAGATCGCCGCCACCCTTGCCAGCACTGGCACACCGTCGTTCTTCGTGCACCCCGGTGAGGCCAGCCACGGCGACATGGGCATGATCACGGCACAGGACAGCGTGCTCGCCCTGTCCAATAGCGGCACCACGGCAGAACTGGTCATGCTGGTACCGCTGCTCAAGCGACTCGGCGTACCCCTGGTCAGCATGACGGGCAACCCGGAGTCAACGCTCGCCCGGGCGGCAGACGCACACATCGATTCCGGCGTTGCCACCGAAGCCTGCCCGCTGGACCTGGCGCCGACCTCCAGCACCACCACCGCACTGGTGCTTGGCGACGCACTGGCCATCGCCCTTTTGGAGGCCCGCGGCTTCACAGCGGAGGATTTCGCCTTTTCCCACCCCGGTGGCGCCCTGGGCAGAAAGCTGCTGCTCAAGGTCGAGGACGTCATGCGCAGCGGCAGCGATGTCCCCCGTGTCGCCATCGATACACCGCTCGCCAGCGCCCTGCTCGAGATCAGCAACAAGGGGCTCGGCATGACCACGGTGCTCTCCGGCGACTCCTTTGCCGGCGTCTTCACCGACGGCGACCTGCGCCGCGCACTGGATGCACGCATCGACATCAACGCCACGGCCATCGGCGACATCATGACGCGGCATGCGTTGACGGTGGAGACCGGTACGCTGGCCGCAGAAGCCATGCGCATCATGGACGACAACCGCGTGAGCGCCCTTGTCGTACTCGACGATGAGGGCGGAATCGCCGGCGTTGTCCATCTGCTGGGGCTGCTGCATGCCGGCATCGCCTGAGGTCCTCAGCAACCCGATCGACGCCGCCCGCGCCCGCCGCGTGCGCCTGCTGGTGCTGGATGTCGACGGCGTACTGACGGATGGGCGCCTCCTGTACGGCAGCAACGGCGAAGAGCTCAAGGCGTTCAACATCCGCGACGGGCTCGGCATCAAGCTCCTGCAGCGCGCGGGAGTCGACGTGGCCATCATCACCGGTCGACAGTCCGACAGCGTGCGGCGCCGGGCACAGGAACTCGGCATCGCGCACCTGGTGCAGGGCCGGGAGGACAAGCGCCGGGCCCTGGAGGAGCTGTGTGCGGAGCTGGGCCTGACCCCGGAAGCCTGCGCCTACATGGGTGACGACCTGCCCGACGTCGGCGCGATCCGCGCCGCCGGCTTTGGACTCACCGTCGCCGGCGCCTGCGCAGCGGCAGCCCGGGCCGCGCAATGGCAAAGCAGCCGCGCCGGGGGCGACGGCGCGGTGCGCGAGGCCTGCGAGGCCCTGCTTGTGGCCCGCGGCGACTGGGCGGCCATCGAGGCAAGCTTCCTGTGACCGCCTTGCGTTGCTGCCACCGGGCACTGGCCCTGCTGCTGGTACTGGCCAGCGGATGGACACTTGCCCTCGAGGAAGACCGGGACCAGCCGATCGAGGTCATCGCCGATCGCGCCCTGCGCGATGACATCCGCGGCTACACGGTTTACAGCGGAGACGTGCGGCTTACCCAGGGTTCGCTGGTCATCGAGGCGGACAAGATCACCATCTTCCACGCGGAGCGCTCCGCGGACCGCGTGGTCGGGGAAGGCCAGCCCGCGCGCATGCAGCAACAGCAGAACCCCGGCGAGGCGCCGATGCACGCCCAGGCGCTGCGCATCATCTATCTTGTCGAGGCGGAACGCATTCAGCTGCGCGACGCCGCCCGCGTCGAGCAGGACGGCGCGGTGGTCAACGGCGACACCATCGACTACCTGATCCCCGAGCAGGTCGTCCGCGCCGACACCGAAAGCGGCAGCGGCAGTCGCGTTCAGGTGGTGATTCCGGCAGAGCGCATCAACCGCGACAACAACGGCACGCCCGACAGCAGCGAGGACAGCAGTGGCAACCCTGAAAGCGAGTAATCTCGCCAAGGCATTCCGCGGACGCCCGGTGGTGCGCGATGTGTCCCTGGAAGTGGAGAGCGCCCAGGTGGTCGGTCTGCTCGGGCCGAACGGCGCCGGCAAGACCACCTGCTTCTACATGATTGTCGGCATCATCCGCGCCGACCAGGGCCACATCACCATCGACGGCGAGGACATTATCCACCTGCCCATGCACCAGCGCGCGCGGCGCGGCATCGGCTACCTGCCGCAGGAGGCATCGGTGTTCCGCCGCCTGAGTGTGCACGACAATCTCATGGCGATCCTCGAGACGCGACGAGATTTGAACCGGAGCCAGCGCCGCCAGCGCTGCGACGAGCTGCTGGCCGAGTTTCACGTGACCCACCTGCGAGATAGCCCGGGCCAGGCGCTGTCCGGTGGCGAGCGCCGCCGCGTCGAGATCGCCCGGGCGCTGGCGACTGAGCCCGCCTTCATTCTGCTCGACGAACCCTTCGCCGGGGTGGATCCGATCTCGGTATCCGACATCAAGCAGATCATCCGGCACCTGCAGGAGCGCGGGATCGGTGTGCTGATCACGGACCACAACGTGCGCGACACCCTGGATATCTGCGAAGTCGCCTACATCGTTGGCGAGGGCGAGATCATCGCTTCCGGCACTCCCCAGGAAGTACTGGACAATCCACAGGTGCGCAAGGTCTACCTCGGCGACACATTCCGCCTCTGACCGACGGGCGGGCCGATGCCCCTGGCCGGACCCACAGAATGGCCAGAAAAAAACGACGAAGCAATTTCCGCGCCAAACATTGCCAGCGCGGCGCCGGCGGGTCTACACTGGAGACAATCAAGAGGACACCATTGTCGGACGCCGATGAAGCAAGCGTTGCAGTTAAAGCTCGGCCAGCAGCTCACCATGACGCCGCAGCTGCAGCAGGCCATCAAGCTACTTCAGTTGAGCACCCTGGACCTGCAGATGGAGATTCAGCAGGTGCTGCAGAGCAACCCCCTGCTGGAAGTGGACGAGGGCGATGACGGCCCGGCGGAGGATGAGCCCGACAGCCGCGAGACCGTCACCGAGGCCAGCGACGGCCCGATGGAACACCTCGAGCGCAGCGCCGGCGACACAGCCGGAGACCCGCAGGACTACGAGCCCGCAATGCCCGAGGATCTGCCGGTGGACACGCAGTGGGAAGACCTGCTGCCATCGTCGGCGCCGGCGCCGAGCAGTGCCAACGAGGCCAGCGAATTCGACTACGACAGTCGCAACGGCAGCGTGCCCGACCTGCACGAGCACCTGCTGTGGCAGCTGAACCTGACCCGTCTGTCGGATCTCGATCGCGCCATTGCCATGACCATCATCGATTCAACGGATGACAACGGTCGCCTCACCAGCAGCATCGAGGACCTCCACGCCCTGTGCGCCGACGAATTCGATGGCGACATCGATCTCGAGGAAGTCACGGCCGTGCTGCACGCGCTACAGCAGTTCGAGCCCACAGGCGTTTTCGCTGCCGACCTGCCGGAATGCCTGCTCCTGCAGCTTCGGCAGCTGCCCGAGAACACGCCGCGCCTGGAGCAGGCCCGGATTCTCATCACCCGGCATATCGCACAGCTCGGCAATGGCGATTACGCCCAGATCATGCGGCGCATGCGCCTCGATGAGGACGAACTGCGCGAGGTGCTCGCCGTCGTGCAGAGGCTGGACCCCTTTCCCGGCAAGCGCATCGGCGAGGATGACACCGAGTATGTTGTCCCCGACGTCTTTGTGCGCAAGCGCGAGGGCCACTGGGTGGTCGAGCTGAATCCGGATATCGCGCCGCGGCTGCGCATCAATGACACCTATGCCGGCATGATCCGGCGTGCCGACAACAGCGCCGACAATACCTACCTGCGGGACAACCTGCAGGAGGCGCGCTGGTTCCTGAAAAGCCTGCAGAGCAGGAACGAGACACTGATGAAGGTGGCCACGGAAATCGTCGCACACCAGCGCAATTTTCTCGAATATGGCGAGGAAGCCATGAAGCCACTGGTGCTGCATGACATTGCAGATGCGGTAGACATGCACGAGTCCACGATCTCCCGCGTTACCACGCGCAAGTACATGCACACGCCCCGCGGCATCTTCGAGCTGAAGTACTTTTTCTCCAGTCATGTCGCCACCGCCGAGGGCGGCGCCTGCTCATCCACCGCGATCCGCGCCCTGCTCAGGAAGCTGATTGCCGCCGAGAACCCGCGCAAGCCGCTGAGCGACAGCCGCCTTGCCCAGTTGCTGTCGGAGCAGGGCATACAGGTCGCCCGGCGCACCATTGCCAAGTACCGCGACAGCCTGGGCATTCCACCTTCCAACGAGCGCAAGCGGCTGGTCTGAATTCAACCCTGCGGGATGCACACGGCCCGCAGTCAACAACAGTACGGCTGTACTCAAGGAGAACGACATGCAACTCAATATCAGCGGCCACCACGTAGACCTGACCGAGCCACTCAAGGATTATGTCGAGAGCAAGCTGGAGCGGCTCCAGCGGCACAGCAGCGAGATTACCAATACCGAGGTCACGCTGGTCGTGGAGAAACTGGTGCAGAAGGCCGAGGCCAGGATGCATGTCGCCGGGGCCGACCTGTTTGCCGCGGCCGAGTCGGAGGACATGTACGCGGCCATCGACGCCATGGCGGACAAACTCGACCGCCAGCTGATCAAGCACAAGGAAAAACAGCGACCCCACTAGGACACTCCCGACAATGACCGACCTCACACAGATACTGAGCCCGACACGCTGCCGCAGCCAGGTGCCGGGCAACAGCAAGAAACGCATTTTCGAGGAAGTCGCCGACCTGCTGGTCACGGACCAGCCCGCGCTCGATGCGGCGGATATCATCACCAGCCTGCTCGCCCGGGAAAAACTCGGCAGCACCGGTCTGGGCCGGGGTATAGCGATTCCCCACTGCCGTCTCGGGGGCTGCCAGCAGCCACTGGGCGTGCTCATAAGCCTGGCAACACCCACCGACTTCGACGCACCTGACGACGAGCCTGTCGACCTGTTGTGCGTGCTCGTGGTCCCGGGAGAGGCCCACCAGGAGCACCTGGATATCCTGGCGACCCTGGCGCACCTGTTCAGCCAGGACGACCTGTGTTCCGCGCTGCGTGCCTGTGACAGCGGTGATGAGCTGTTCGAGGTCATCGCCGCCCAAGGCGGCTGACCGCGCATGGAGCTGATCATCATCAGTGGCCGCTCCGGATCCGGCAAGAGCACCGCGCTGCACCAGCTTGAGGACGAGGGCTACTACGCCATCGACAACCTCCCCGCCTCGTTGCTGCCGGCACTGGTGGCGGAGACACCGACCCTGTCACGCCGCGACAGCGCCGGCATTGCCGTGTGTATAGATGCGCGCAATGCCGCCGCCGAACTGGGCAACCTGGAACAGATTCTCGGCTCACTGCCCGCCTCGGTGCGCCTGCGCGTGCTCTACCTCGATGCGGACGAGAACACCCTGATCAAGCGCTTCAGTGAAACCCGCCGGCGCCATCCGCTGTCCAGTGACAACATGCCGCTGGCCGAGGCCATACGCCTGGAGCAGACTATCCTCGAGCCGCTGGCAGCCAGCGCCACGCTGACCCTGGACACCAGCCAGATGAGCATTCACGAGCTGCGTGATGCCATTCGCCAGCGCCTTGTCGGCGCCGCCGGCGAACTGTCGACGCTGATACAGTCCTTCGGCTTCAAGCGCGGCGTACCCGCGGATGCCGACCTGGTGTTCGACCTGCGCATGCTCCCCAACCCCCACTGGAGCAAGGAGCTGCGCCTGCTCACCGGACGCGACCCGGCAGTATGTGAATTCCTGGAATCGCACGAGGTGACCCACCAGCTCTTCGCCGACATCAGAGGCTTTCTCGACCGCTGGCTGCCGCACTACGCGAGCAGCAACCGCAGCTACATCACCATTGCCCTGGGCTGTACCGGCGGCCAGCATCGCTCGGTGTACATGGCCGAGCGCCTGCACCGCCACTGCCAGGCGAGCATCAGTCCCGTGCACCTGCGCCACCGCGAGCTGCAGTAGCCGCATCGCGTCATGATCCGCTGCGACATCGTCATCATCAACAAGCTCGGCCTGCACGCCCGGGCAGCCGCAAAGTTCGTCAGCTGCGCATCGGCCTTCTCCAGCCGTGTCCGGGCAGGCCGCGACGGCAGGCTGGTGGACGGCAAGAGCATCATGTCGATCATGATGCTGGCCGCGGCGCAGGGCACGACCCTGCAGCTGGAAATCGAGGGCGAAGACGAGAACGCAGCGCTTGACGCCCTTAAAACGCTGATCGAGAACCGCTTCGACGAGGCGGAATAATGGCCGCCGAGTTGTTGTAGGACGGCCTTTACCGGATAATCAAACGGGTTATTCACCCCGAGACTGGCTCCCCCACCGCATGTCCAGCAGCGAAACACAGCACACGGCAAAAGCCCAGGACCGGCTCTCCGAGGCACTTGCCCAGGGGTCGCTGGCGGATGTGCGCCGTATTCTGCTGAAAATGGAGCCGGCGGACGTCGCGCATCTGCTGGCTTCGTCGCCACCCCGCCATCGCCAGATACTGTGGCAGATGATCGAGGGCGAGCTCGAGGGCGAGGTTCTCAACGAGCTGAACCCCGAGCTGCGGCTAGAGTTCCTCAGCAGCATGGAGCCGAGTGACCTCGCGCAGCTGGCTGCCACCCTCGATGATGACGACGTCGCCGATATCCTGCAGCAGCTGCCGGACCGGGTGACCTTCGAGGTTCTCGACGCCATGGACCAGCAGGACCGGTCGCGTCTGGAACAGGTGATGTTCTACGCCGACGACACCGCCGGCGGCCTCATGAACACGGACACCATCACCATCCGCGCCGACCTGACCCTCGACGTGGTCCTGCGCTACCTGCGGCGGCACGAAGAAATCCCGGAGATGACCGACAACCTGATCGTGGTCAGCCGCAGCGACCGCTATGTGGGCCTGCTGCCCCTGCGCACGCTGCTGGTATCCGATCCCTCGCACTCGGTACGCGAGATGATGGAGACGCGCCAGCCGCCGATTCCCGTGGACATGCCCGATGACGAGGTCGCCCGGCAGTTCGAGCGCAACGACTGGGTCAGCGCGCCGGTGGTGGACGACAGCGGTCGCCTCGTCGGGCGCATCACGATCGACGACGTGGTCGATGTGATCCGCGAGGACGCGGACCACTCACTCATGTCCATGGCGGGCATGAGCGAGGAAGAGGACACCTTTGCCCCGATCCTGAAGACCGCCAGGCGCCGGACTGTCTGGCTGGCCATCAACCTGCTGACGGCCATCACCGCCGCCTCGGTGATCAACGCCTTCCAGGGCACGATCGAGAAAGTCGTGGCCCTCGCCGTCCTCATGCCCATTGTCGCGTCCATGGGCGGCATCGCCGGGACTCAGACGCTGACGGTGCTGGTGCGCGCCATCGCCCTTGGCCATATCAACCAGAAAAACCAGTTCTGGCTGGTGCAGCGCGAGGCTGTGGTCGGCCTGATCAACGGCGCCATCTGGGCCGCCGTGGTTGCGGTCGCGGCGTCGCTCTGGTTTGACGACTGGATGCTGGGCGCCGTCATCGCCGCCGCCATGGTCATCAACCTGATCACTGCCGGCGTCTCCGGCGCACTCCTGCCGCTGGCACTTGAGCGCCTGCGTATCGATCCGGCCCTCGCCGGGGGCGTGATCCTGACCACGGTGACCGATGTTGTCGGCTTCCTGGCCTTCCTTGGACTGGCGGCGGCAGTGTATGCCTGACACCTTCGACGAACGTCCGAGCAAGAGCGCGCTGAAGCGCGAAATGACCGCCCGGCAGGCACTCGGCGAGCGGCTCTGCGCGCTCACGCCACGCGAGCTGGAGCAGATTCCCCTGGCGCCGGAAAGCGCGCTGTACACGGCAGTCGTCCAGTCGCGCAGCATCACGTCGAACAGCGCCCGGCGGCGACACATGCAGTACATCGGTAAGCTGATGCGAGATATCGACCCCCTGCCGCTGCAGACGGCGCTGGCGCAGCTGCATGCCTCCCATGCGGCGGAGAATACGGCCCTGCATGCGCTCGAGGCGCTGCGGGACGACCTGGTCCGGCGCGGCGATCCGGCCATCAACGCGGTGATGCAGCGCTGGCCCGGGGCCGATCGACAGCTCCTGCGGCAGCTGCTGAGACAGCACGCCAGGGAGCAGTCGGCGGGAAAACCTCCGGCGGCAGGCCGCCGGCTTTTCCGCTACCTGCGGGAACTGGATGAATCGTCGGGGTCGACCCCGGGCTGAGCGGACGCATCGTCCCCCTCCGGGGGATCGATCTCGGCATAGGGGCCGTTCTCTGCCGGCGGGGGCAACTCATCCGCCGTGTTGTCGAAGATCCGCTTCAGGCGGACCTGCGGTGAGTCAACCGGCCCCGACACGCTGTACACACCGCTGGACATGCGCTCGACCTGTTTCTCGAATACCTTGCTCACCACGAACACGCCCGCGGCTACCGGCAGCCCCGCCGCCAGCGCCGCGACCCAGGGCAGGTTGTTGGCCACCGGCAGCGTGACCACCAGTTCGCCATCGATCGCGGCCAGGTTGGTCGTGCCGCTGAAGCGGAATGTGCTCGCCGATCCATCCAGCGTCAGTGCCGGAATGCGCAGCTGCCCGCGGTTGAATACGAGTTCGCTGCTGGCGCGTTCAAACGGAATACCCGACTCGAACATGGATGAGAGACTGAGATCCTGCAGCAGCTCTGCCAGGTTGAGCAGCGTCACCACCTTGAGCGCGCCGGAGGCGCCCGCGCCCGGCGACTGCAGCAGTCGACCATCACGTGTCTGGATCTGCAGCGTTCCCTGCAGCCTGTCAAAACCCGGCGGAGCCGGCGTTCCGGGCCAGCGCAGACTGCCGACCGCAGCGCCGCCGCGCGATTCGATAACCGGCGCATAGCCCAGGCCCTCGAACACCGAGCCGAGATCATCGAAGGTCAGGTCGATATCCAGCGCGGTGGCAAAGTCACCGTCACCGGCAGCGTACCAGCGCAGTTCCGTACCACCGCCATCGCCGCCCTCGCTGCGCAGGCCGAGAATATCGCCGCGGATGTCCCGGGCGTAGAGTGCGCTGCCGTCACTTTCAAAGCGAAAGGCGAGGTGTCCGCGGCTGTCACCCCGACGTCGCAGCTCCAGAATACGCACGTCGGTATCCGGGCTCTCACTGAGAAAACGAAAGATGCCCGCAGTCCGCCCGTCGGCGGGGCTATCCTCAGACAGGCTGCTCGCCTTCGCCGTGGACAGCGCGGCACCCAGGCCGTCAAGGTCGATCCAGTCCACCAGCACAGGTGGCGACGCGGAGGGAGAGTACACGGCCTGCAGCCAGTCGGATTCCAGTGCCAGATTTCCCCCCACGGGCCGACCGGATTCGAGGCGCAGGGCGGCAAACAGCGAGTTGTCCAGCGTGAGATCCAGATCCACGCCCTCCCGGCCAAACGCCAGCTGCACCGCCAACTCACGCGACTCGGGCTCCTCCTTGCCCCAGGGCGCCGGCAGGGCCAGGGTGACACCTTCCAGGCTGCTGTTCAGCGACAGCACCGGCGCGGCACCGCGGGCAATCAGCAGATCACCGTTCACCGCTGCCTGCCCGGAGGCAATGCCGGGGTCGCGACCCAGCCATTCGAACAGGGACGACGCGGCGACATCTGCCTCAAGACGCAGCGTGATATCACGGGATGCGTCATGCATTTCCGGATGCTGCGCCGTCACGGGCTGCTGCCACAGCATTCCGGTCACTTCACTGCCCGCAAAGCCCCTGTCACTGCGATAGTGAAGCGCGCCGTGCAGATCGCGCAGGGGGAGCCGGCCCGGCCGGATATCCAGGTCGACGCCCTCGAGCGCGGCACGCAGGTCGATCTGCGCGCCCGCCCCCGACTTCACTTCCTGATCCGGCCCCTTGCCGGAGAGCGGCAGACGCAGGTCCAGGTCGGCGCTCAGCGGCCCACTGGCCTGCCAGTCATCCAGCGCCCCGCGGGTGAGCCCGGCAAGCGGCGATTCGCGAACCACCCCCAGGCCGCTGGCCGCATCGCCGGAAACCCTGGCCGTCACCGCCAGCTCGGTCGTTCCCGTTGCGGTACGATCCATCTCAGCGGACAGGAAATCCAGATGGGCGCCGGCGATGCTGCCGCCGTCGCCCCAGATGCTGACTCGACGGTCATCGACAAGGACCGGACCGGAGAATCCTGTCAATGGCGGCCAGCGGCTGTCAAAGCGGATATCCGTCTCCCGAAGACCGAAAAACATCTGTACGGTCATGTGGGCAAAATTCCGCCGCCGCAGGCTGCCCCGCCAGACGAAGCCACCCTGCTCTATACGCCCGTCGCCGAGACTGCCCTGAAGCCAGCGCGTGACCCCCTCCGGCAGGGTGAACGGCAGATACTTGGCGCGGTAGCGCGGCTCGCTGTCGCGCAGGCCAACCAGCAGGTTCATCGCCGGACCCACGGCATCCTCGCGCAGCGGAAAATCCAGGCTGAATACGGCCCGCGCGGTGCCCTCCTCACCACGGGCCGTGACCAGGTCGCTGGTCACGGCGACCGCCGCCTCATCCCAGCTCAGCGCCAGCTCGCCGTACAGTTCATCGTAGGCCAGATGTTCGCGGTACACGGTCGGGAAGGTCAGTGTCATCGCGCTACCGTCCAGCAGCACGCGCCCGCCGCCGGGAGCCAGCTCCACCAGGGCGTCCAGCCCCTCGACCCCCGGCGCACCGCGCCAGGAATCAACGGCCGCTTCGTCGACACGCGCCGAGAAACTCCAGCTCTTGCCCGGTGCGCGCACGTCGTCCAGCGTGAGATCAGCCGCCGTCAGCAGCCCCCGGGGCTTCAGGTCGGCCAGTGCGTCTGCCAGCGCCGCAGGCGTTGCCGGCGCCGCCGCCAGCAGATTCTCCATGCCATCGATACGCATGCCGGAGACGCGCGCGGACAGCGAGTCGCCCAGTAGCTGGAAGCGGGCCCTGGGCATGTGCCACTGGCGGCCCTCGTGCGCCACCGAGAGATCACTCGCCTGCAGGCGCCAGCCTCCGGTCACCTGGGTCAGGGACGCGTTCGTTGCCAGGGTCTGCAGCGGGAGCGTCCAGCCTCCCCTGGACTCTGCGATCACCAGGTTCTCTCCCCGGGCGCGCAGGGCAATATCGCTGCGTCCCCCGGCGCGCGACAGCCAGGCCTCCACGGAACCGCCGCCACTGACCACAATGGGCAGGTTGTCCGCCGGGGCCCAGGCAAGCATGCGCTCCAGATGATCCCCGAGCAGGCGCAGGTACACGTCGCCACGCCAGCTCTCAGTGGTCAGTGGATCGCCAACACCGTTGGCGCGCAGGTAAATGCGGTTGCCGGGAATCGACAGCAGCGCGACCAGCACCCGGGAACTGCCGCTGCGCTGCAGGTCCAGCTCGACCTCGGCATCGCTGAGCCGGTCTCCGGCAGCGTCCCGCAGCAGCACACGACTGCGGTCAATGTGCAGGGCGTCCACGCGGGTGAGAAAACCCGTCAGCCAGTCGCGCAGCAGGCCGACGCCCGCCTCGAAGCCCACCAGCCGCAGAACACCGTCGGCGGAGCGGGCGACCTGCAGGTCCAGGCCCTGCAGGCGCAGGTCGCTGATCTGGGGCGCCAGGGTGAGCAGGGACTGCAGCGGGTCCAGGCGCAGGCTGCCCCCGGACAGCGCGATGGGGGGCTGCCCCGGCGCGTCGAACTGTATCGTCAGGTCGCGCAGCACGATCTGCGGACTGAAACCGTGCAGGCTGCCCTCGAGTCGCGAGGCCTGAAGCGTGAACGGCAGCCGCGCATTGACCTGGGCCAGCACATCGTCTTTCCAGGCGGAGATGCCCCCCATGACGACGCGGGCGGCCAGCAGGTAGGCGGCCAGCAGCAGCAGCGCCGTCACCAGTAGATGCCACAGTACCTCCGCCAGCCTGTGAAAAGCAGAGCTCGTCGGCGTAACACTGGTGATTGTGTCGTTATTCATGTGCCGGTGGCGGGCCCGTCGAGCGCCGAGGCTACCCCGGCACGGCGCAGGAGCACCAGGGTTTCGCAAAGCGGCAATCCGACAACGTTGCTGTAGCTGCCGTCGATACGCAGGACAAAGGCCCCACCGAGACCCTGTATGGCATAGGCGCCCGCCTTGTCCCAGGGTTCATCAGATGCCAGGTAGTGTTCGCACTCTTCAGCAGACAGGTCACGGAAGGTCACCCGTGTCCGCACGCAGACGACGGTGGTGTCCGCAGGCGTGCGCAGTGCCACCGCGGTGAACACGCTGTGGGTGCGGCCGGACAGGCAATGCAGGCTCCTGCGCGCGGCGTCAGCATCGCGCCCCGGCTTGCCCAGAATAACGTCATCCAGCACGACAGCGGTATCGGCGCCGAGGACGCAGGCTCCGGGTGGCGGCTCGACCACAGTGACCTTCTCCCGGGCGATACGCTCGACATAGTCCCGCGGCGTTTCCGTCGCTGCGGGTGTCTCGTCGATGTCCGCCGGCAGCACGACCGGCGAGATACCCAGCTGTGCCAGCAGCTGCAGCCGTCGCGGACTGCGCGAGGCCAGCACCAGCGATGGACCGGGCGTCATC
>JAWLGG010000258.1:0-4846 GCA_041685155.1 Chromatocurvus sp. | reverse complement strand
GCGCACTGTCCACAAAATCAGTGCGTTATCCAGATGTATAGCGGACTTGACTGACGACTGAGTCTGCATCTACTATCCGATCGGATAACCAATAACAGGTGGCCGCTCAGGCCGCCATGACGTGAGGATAGGTCCATGCTCAGAACTCCTTCGCGGGCACTGCCGCTGTCCGGTGCGGTAGTCCTTTTCACCACAGGATTAGCCCATGCGCAGCCATCCGCCGTCCTGGAAGAGGTGGTCGTGATGGCGCAACGCTACGCTGAGAATCTCCAGGACGTCCCCATTTCGGTCACCGCCATTGGCGGCGATGCACTGGACCTGAGGCAAGTTGATGGCTTTGATCAGCTTCAATACGTGGTGCCGGGTATCACCTTTGCCGCGGGCATCAATGCGCGCCAATCGGCAACCACTATTCGCGGCATTGGCACTGGACTCTTCAACGTCGGCATTGAAGGGAGCGTGGCGATGGCGGTGGATGGAGTGATCCTTGGCCGCGAAGGTGCCGGTCTATTCGATTTGTCCGATGTCGAGCGGGTGGAAGTTCTGCGTGGACCTCAGGGAACCCTTTTCGGTAAGAATGCGTCGGCGGGTGTGATCTCCGTCGTGACGCGAAAACCTGCCGATAGTTTTGAAGCTGACGTAAAGTTTGCCTATGGGTCACGCAACGAGCTGAACATGTCAGGTTCGGTTTCCGGGCCGCTGACTGAGAGCACCAAGGGTCGCCTGAGTGCTTACTCGAACCAGCGTGATGGTTATGTTTTCAATGTTAACCCAGACGCCCCGCAAGGAGATCTCAACGAGCGCGACGAGTACGGCGTACGCGGTAAGCTGGCGGTGACGCTTAATGACAATATCGACCTGCTGCTGTCAGCAGACTACGCCAAGCGAGACCAGGCGGCCGGCGCACTCACGCTGCGTCAAGCATCTGCTGGTGGCCCGGGTAGCGGCCTTCTGGGTTTCGGTCTGCCCGTGGTCGGGCCGACGTCCGTCGCTAATAGTGTTACACCGGGTCCGCGCAACCGTCTGCTGGCGGCTGACGGGGTATTTCGCAATAGGATGGAAAGTCGCGGTGTGTCTGCCGAGTTTAACTGGCGCCTCGGCGACTTTGACCTGGTGTCACTGACTTCTGTTCGGCGCTGGGATAGTTTCGATAATAACGATGCTGATCTTATACCGCAGCCGTTTCTGGCGGTTAATCTGGGTGACCTTGAGCAGAAGCAGTTCAGTCAGGAATTACGCCTTCTGTCGCCTCGCGATCAGCGCCTTACTTATACCTTGGGCGCGTTCTGGTTTGAGCAGGAGCTGGACCAATTCAATACGCAGGCGGGGACAGCGGGTCTTGATCTGCTCGGTGTGCTGCCGCCAGGCCTGCAATTGGGTTCGAACATGTCGAGTACGGTGGACGAGACCAACATGGCGCTGTTCGGCCAGGGCGAATATGCTGTTACGGAGCAACTGAGTATTATTGGTGGCGCGCGTCTATTGCGCTCGGAGATTTCTGGAGACCTGCTGCGCACGGTCTCCCCGGGGTCTGTAGGTCCTTTCGCAGGACAGTCGGTAACACCTGCGCCGCTAACTGCGGGGGTCAACGATACAGCGATTGCCTGGCGGTTTGGGTTGCAGTACTACCTGTCGGATCAGGTCAACGTTTTTGCCACCGTCAGCAAAGGCTATAAATCCGGCGGAGTTGTGAGTGGTCTTACCATCAATGGAGTCGGCCCAGAGGGTACCTCGTTGCCGACTGTTGCTGCAGAAATCCCTCTGCAATACGAACTTGGTATTCGTAGTTCCATTTGGGATGGACGCCTGACCAGCAATTTGACGGCCTTCCACTCCACGATTGATGATTTCCAGGCGCAGGCGCTTGTGCCGGCTCCGGACGGTACTACCGTGTTTTCCGTCGCCAATGCCGGCGAGGCACGTACTTGGGGCTTTGAGGCAGATGTCACCGCACTGGCCACCGATGCGCTCACACTTTCGCTGGCGATGGCCTACACCAATGCGACCTTCGAGGATTTCCGTGGCGCGCCTTGCTATGTGCTACAGCCCGTAGGTCCTGGCCAGTGCATAGACAGTACGGGGGATGGACGCGGTAATTTTCAGGATCTTAGTGGTGCTGATCTGGCAAATGCGCCGCGCTGGGTTGTCAACGGTTTGGCCCGATACGATTTCCAGGTTCTGGGGCTTCCCGGTTTTTCGCAGCTGGGCGTGAGCTACCGCGATCAGGCGCTGTCGAGCAACACCAACGATCCCAACACGCGTATAGGAAGCTACACACTGGTGGATGCGCAGCTGGGGCTAAGCTTCAGCGATGGTCGTGGCACTATCGCTTTGTTTGGGCGCAATCTGCTTGACCAGAATTTTGCCGAAGCAATTGTCGGCCAGCCGTTCGATAATGGGGGTTACGCGCAGTTCCTCACTTTTGAATCTTTGCGCTCCTTTGGCGTGCGCCTTTCAATGAGCTATTGACCTGAGGTGCCCATGCCAGATCTGTCTCCCGTCAAGGGCCTGAACGACTCTGAAATCGACGCGCTAGTGGACGCTATTCTGCAGGCGGCAACGCTTACCGAGAAGGTGGCGATGATGTCTGGGCGCGGGTTCTTCGAGCAGTATCGTCGTAGCGGAGGATTATGGGGCGCCGAGCCCTACCGAGCCGGTGCCGGATGCGAGCGCTTGGGTGTGCCAGCACTCTGGTTTACCGATGGGCCACGTGGGGTGGCACGCGGCCAATCGACCTGCTTTCCGGTGTCAATGGCGCGGGGGGCTAGCTGGGACCGGAACCTGGAGCGTCGTATTGGCGAGGCCATGGGTATCGAGATTCGCGCTCAGGGCTGCAACCTGTCAGGTGCCGTGTGCGTGAATCTGCTACGCCACCCTGGGTGGGGGCGAGCTCAGGAAACCTATGGTGAAGATCCGTTTCACGTTGGTGAGATGGGCGCTGCTTTGGCTCAGGGCATACAGGCGCATAATGTAATCGCGACGGTGAAGCACCTGGCCGGCAATTCCATTGAGAACGCCAGATTCAAGGTTGATGTGCATATGAGTGCACGTACCTTGCGCGAGGTCTATCTGCCTCACTTCCGACGGGTGATCGAGGCGGGCTGCGCGTCTGTGATGAGCGCCTACAACCGCCTGAACGGGGAGTACTGTGGTCAGAATTATCACCTTCTGACAGAAATTCTGCGGCATGAGTGGGGATTCGACGGATTTGTGCACTCAGATTGGGTTCTAGGAGTTTATTCGTCTTATGGCGCCAGCGCAGGTCTGGACATTGAGAACCCCGAGCCGGTGCATTTCGGAGAGAAACTGGTTTCGTCAGTAGAGGCAGGGCATATTTCGCCTGCAGTGATCGATACCGCCTGCCGTAGAATACTGCGCACGCTTTACCGGTTTGCCTGCGCTGAAGATCCGCTGCCTGCCTATACGCTGGATCGGGTTGCCTGCCCCGAACACGTGAGGCTGGCACGTGAAGCTGCAGAAAAGTCCGCCGTACTATTGCGCAATCGTGATTGCACGCTGCCACTGGCGCGAGACGCCCGCATCCTCGTTATGGGTCGGCTGGCGGCGCTGGAAAATACTGGTGATGGTGGGTCAAGCAGAGTGAGTGCGCCTTGGGTAGTAACGCCTCTTGCCGGAATTGCTGAGGCGATCGGGCAGACCTCGATGGCTCTTGCAGGAGATGAGCGTGATCCAGCAGCGGCTGCCGATGCCGCGCGTAACGCCGATGCCGTGGTGCTTGTTGTCGGCTACACGGCGGAGGAAGAAGGCGAGTACATTCCCGGCGATATCCCGCTTGGCGAGGCTACGGGAGGTGAAAACGTCACTGAGACGACCCGACGACATCCGACAGGTGGAGACCGGCTGGACCTGGGTTTGCCACCGGACCAGGTGGCTTTAATTGAGGCGGTGACCGCCGCGAATCCGCGTACGGTTGTTGTAATTGTGGCCGGGTCAGCGGTATTGGTAGACCCATGGTTTGCGAAGTCCGGAGCTATACTTCAAACTTTCTATGCAGGGATGGAGGGTGGCCGTGCGCTCGGCTCACTGCTCTTTGGGGATGTTTCGCCCTCTGGCAAGTTGCCTTTCAGCGTAGCGTGTGCTGCTTCAGATTACCCTTTTTTCGATCCGCAGGCTGATTCTATAACGTACGGGCCGCTGCACGGCTATCGCTGGCTGGATACCAGGGGAATCAAGCCACGTTTCTCATTTGGACATGGGCTGAGCTACGCACGCTTTGATTACCGGGCTTTTCGCACACGCCGAACACTGCAGGGTGTTGCAGCAGAGGTAGCCGTGCACAATGCGAGTTCTATCAATGCCGATGAGGTCGTGCAGCTGTATGTTGTTTGTCCGGGTCTTGTGGTGGATAGGCCCCCGAAAACGCTCGTTGCTTTCGCCAGGGTATCTCTGGCGCCGCATGAGGTACGGATCGTTCGATTACATGTGCCGATGTGCGACCTGAATTATTGGCACGAAACCGACGCAACGTGGCTACCAGAGCCAGGTCCCCATGTATTTCTGATCGGTGGCGGCAGTGCCGAGGAACACCTCCTGACTTCAACTATCAGCCTGTAGGCAGCAAAGCCATGCCGGTGGGGTCACAGGTCCCAATGGTGCCTGACCCCAAAGTCACATGACCCCCGCATCGGCACCTGACCCGATCCTCGGTAGTTATTCAATGATGTGGAGAATATCCCGCACCAGGTCGTTCGTGGTCACGATGCCTACCACGCTGTTGTTCTCCGTGACCAGCAGTCGCTTGAGGTTTTGCTGGTACATGAGGTGCGCCGCGTGCTGTGTGGCAAGGTCCGGGTGTACCGAGAGTGCCGGCTTGGCACACACGTCG
>JAWLGG010000257.1:0-4858 GCA_041685155.1 Chromatocurvus sp. | reverse complement strand
CGCGCATGGCCTGGCAGCGAGGCCAGCTCGACCGCATGGTCGCGGCACTCGACGGCCTGCCGACACCCGCGCTTTCCGATGCACTGACCCTGAAGATCCTGCAGCTGCGCCGAGAGCGGGCGCACCTGGAGCGTCGCCATCTCACGACCGCGCAGCTGTCGATACGCATGCTGGACCACCTGCCACCGGACCACAGTGACCTGCCTGCCAACGCCAGGCAGGCGTGGCGGGCACTACAGCGGGTACCGGAGCCATCCCTCGACAGAGCCGCCACCGAGGCCGACACAGCCGGGGAAGCCGGCTGGATGACGGCCGCGTACCTGTCGCGCTACGCGCAGAGCACGGAAGGCTGGCGTGCGCGCTACCCGGGGCATCCGGCAGAGCCCTTCCTCGCATCCGGTATCGAGCTGCCAACGCCGCGCCGCGTTGCCCTGCTCCTGCCCTTAAGCGGCCGTATTGCCGACGCCGCCGCTGCCGTGCGCGACGGTTTCATCGCGCGGTATTTTGACCAGCGCGCGGCGGGCACTATCGACTGGGATCTGATTGTGCTGGACACCGCCGACCACGCATCGACCCGGGATGCCTACAATGCCGCGATCGACAGCGGTGCGCAGCTCGTGATCGGGCCGCTGACCAAGGTCGCGGTGGGCGAACTGCTGTCAACCCCTGACCTGCCCGTGCCGGTGATTGCGCTCAATCGCTCAGGGAGCGATACGGCTGCGGGCGAGAACAGCCTGCAGTTTGCGCTGGCGCCAGAGGACGAGGCCGCGCAGCTGGCGCGACTCGCCTTCGCCGACGGCCACAGGCGCGCGCTTCTGGTCAGGCCCGCCGGCGAGTGGGGCAGCAAGATGACGCGGTCCCTGCAGGACACCTGGCTGGACCTGGGCGGCAGGATAGCCGCCACGGCGACATACAGCAGTCGCGACAACCACTCCGACAGCCTGACCGCGGCGCTGAGCCTCGACGCCAGCAGGCAGCGCGCCGCCAGCCTGCGCCAGCGGCTCTCGCAGCCGATAGAGATCAGCGGGCGACGCCGCTCGGATATCGACACTGTCTTCCTGCTCGCTCCCGGCGCCGGGGACGCGCGTTCGCTGAAGCCCCTCCTGGCCTATCACTACGCCGGCGACCTGCCCGCCTACGCAACGTCGTCGGCCAACAGCGATGAGAGCCGCGGCGAGGAAAATGATCTCAACGGCCTGACGCTGTTGGAGATGCCGCGCATTCTGCAGGGCACCGGCATCTCGCTGCGCGGCGAGGGCTATGGCCGACTGGACGCACTCGGTGCGGATGCCTGCCGCCTTGCCGGGCTTGGCATGCAGCCTTTTGCCGGGGAGGGGCCCATCCTCCAGGGGGACAGCGGATTCCTGTCCGTGAACGGAAAAAGGCAGATCGAACGGGATCTCCAGCCGGCCATGTTTGACCGAGGCGTCCTCCGCCGTCGCTGACTAAACTGGTATCCGCGGTGAGCGCAGGACGGGTGGAGCAGTGGCAACAAAGACCAACGGCTATTTCTACGAGGACGCCGCACGCCGCTGGCTGACCGACCAGTCATGCCAGGTGCTGGCGCAGAACTATCGCTGTCGCGCCGGTGAGATCGACCTCGTGGTCAGCGAAAATGACATACTGGTTTTCGTCGAGGTGCGTGTGCGCACCAATGCCCGCTTTGCCAGCGCGGCGGCCTCTGTGGACCGGCGCAAGCAGCGGCGCCTGCTGCGCACGGCCGCGCACTATCTGCAGCAACACTGCGCCGGCGCCGCACCGCCCTGCCGCTTTGATGTCCTGGTATGGGAACCGGCAGCGGACTCGGGTAAGCTGCAACCGCGCTGGATCAGGAACGCCTTTGCGGCCACCTGAGGCCAGCGGGTGCAGGAGCGGGGCAAAGGGTGTCAGCAAGCGAGCATTTCCAGCAAGTGATAGACAGCATGGTCATGTCCGTGGACGTGATTGCCGCACCGATCGAGGTCGCCGCGGCGGGCGTGACGAGCTCACTGCTGCAGGGCGGCACCCTGTACTGCTGCGCCCTTGGCTGTGACAGATCGCTGGCGCAGCTGACGGCCGACCGGCTGATGTACCCGGTAGACAGCGACCGACCCGCCCTCCCCGCAATGGCTTTTACGGGCCAGGAAGACGCGCAGGGGGGGGACAGCCCCTGGCGCGACGTGCGTGCGCTCATGCGCGACGGCGACAGCGTCCTGTGCATCGATTCCAGCCCCGACGGCAGCGCCCTGCAGCAGGCCATCACATCTGTCGCCGATCGCGACGTGCAGCTGCTGGGCCTCACGCATACCGGCATCAGCGATGTCGACAGCGCCGGCAGATACACTATCATCGCCCTGCCCGGCAATACCCGCAGTCGCCTCCTGGGCATGCAGGCACTGGCACTTGACTGCCTTTGCTCACTGATTGAAAACGAGTTGTTTGGAGACCCTGCAGAATGAAGTGCCCGCCATCAGGAAACCACCACGGCCTGCTGCTTACCGTGGCACTCTGCGCCCTGCTCGCCCTCGGTGGCTGCAGCAGCGTGCTGGTTGCCGTGGACTCCAACCCGATTGAAGACCCGCCGGGCAAGCGCACGCTGGCGCAGCAGCTGGCGGACGAGAGCATCGAGCTCAAGGCCGTGGTCAACATGCACGCCGCCGACGAGGGCTTCAAGGGCTCGCATATCGTGGCGGTCAGCTACAACGGCTACGTTCTTCTCGCAGGCCAGGTTGCCAACGAGGCGCTCAAGCAGAAAGCGGCAGACGTGGTGCGCGACATCCGCCACGTGCGACGCATCTACAACGAGATCGAGGTCTCGGCGCCGACCGCAGCGCTGGTGCGCACCAGCGACACCTGGATTACCGCCAAGATCAAGAGCAGCCTCCTGATAGGCAGCGACACGCCGGGCCTGCGCACAAAAGTTGTTACCGAAAACGGCGTGGTCTACCTGATGGGAATGGTCACACGTGAAGAGGCAGACCGACTGGCCAGGGCTGCAGCCGACTTCAGCGGCGTGCAGCGCGTGGTGCGGCTGTTCGAGATCATTGACGGCTGACGCTATTTCACGACCTTGAGGCTGGGCTTGCGCGTCGCACGCGCCGGCGGCTTGCCCGGCCCCGGGGGCGGATCCTGGGGCGTTTCGTCAGGGTCGAACACCATGCCCTGCCCGTTCTCCCGCGCGTAGATACCGAGCACGGCGGTCACGGGAAAGCTTACGTCCATGGGGCGCCCGCCAAAGCGACCGTTGAAGCTCACGCCGTGGTTGGACAGGTGCAGGTCGACCACTGCGCTGGGGGATACATTGAGCACAATCTGGCCTTCCTTGACGTACTCCTGCGGCACCTCCACGTGAGGCTGGGTCGCATCGACAAGCAGGTGCGGCGTGCAGTCGTTGTCCACAATCCAGTCGTACAGTGCACGCAGCAGATAGGGTCGGCTCGATTTCAAGACGACGGCTTCCTCGGCACGACACTCATCGCCTAGAGGCGCATCTCGCGCTCTTGCTCTGACAGGCTCTGCTGAAAGGATTCACGACCGAACAGGGAATCCATATAGGCCAGCAACGGCTTGGATTGCTTGCTCGGGCGGATATCGACACCGAGGGAGGGCAGTCGCCACAGGATGGGAGCGATGCAGCAGTCCACCAGCGTGAATTCATCGTTCATGAAGAACGGTTTTTCGGAGAAGATCGGGGCAATACCCAGAATGCTCTCGCGAAGTTCCTTGGTCGCCTTCTTCACCACATTGTCGCTGCGGGAATTCTGGATCGAATCCATGAGCGTGCACCAGTCGCGCTCGATACGGCGCATGAAGAGACGGCTCTCGGCCCGCGCGACCGGATACACAGGCAGCAGGGGGGGGTGGGGAAAGCGCTCGTCGAGATACTCCATCATCACGTGGCTGTCATACAGGACGAGCTCGCGATCAACCAGGGTCGGCAGGGAGTTGTAGGGATTGATGTCCGCCAGTTCAGCGGGGGGATGGGCGGAGTCGGCCTCTACCAGATCCACCGTGACGCCCTTCTCGGCGAGGACGATGCGTACCCGGTGGCTGTAGTGACTGCTGGGATCAGAGAAAAAAACCATCGAGGACCGTTTGGCTACTACGCCCATCACACTTTCCTTAGTGAAACACAGACTGGCTGCTGCTGTGGCTGATCAGCGCCGGAACCCGACAGGATACCAGCGCTGGTCGGAATTGTCAGTGGATGTCTTTCCAGTACTCGCGATTGAGCAACCAGGCGAAGACGAAGAACACTGCAATGAAGAGGAGGGAATAAACGCCGATCCGCTGCCGGTCCACCAGCATCGGCTCGCCGGTATAGGCGAGGAAGTTGACCAGGTCGTAGACCGCGCCGTCGAACTCCTCCCCGCTCATGGCACCGGCTTCAGCCACCTCGAGCTCGCCGCAGGGGTCGGAGTCCATGCCCTCGCCACTGAGGGGATCGATACGGTCACCGGTGGACGCGGATATGCATTCCGGCAGCCCCTGCAGTCCCAGCAGCGCATGCGGCATGCCGACGTTGGCAAACACGAGGTTGTTGACGCCGTAGGGGCGCGAGTCATCCCGGTAGAAGGTCCGCAGGTAGGTGTAGAGCCACTCGGGCTGCCGGGCACGGGCGACCAGTGTCAGGTCCGGGGGCGCAGCGCCGAACCAGACCTTGGCGCGCTCCCTGGGCATGGCGTTGGTCATCAGGTCGCCGATCTTTTTCTCCGGGTCAAACACCAGGTTGTCCATTACCAGGTCGTCGGGAATCCCGAGGTCGGTCGCCATGCGCGTATAGCGGGCATATTCGAGAGAATGGCAGCCCATGCAGTAGTTCATGTACAGCTTGGCGCCATTCTGCAGCGAGGGCTTGTCGTGAGGGTCCGCCTCGAAC
>JAWLGG010000256.1:0-4889 GCA_041685155.1 Chromatocurvus sp. | reverse complement strand
CGGCCGTCGGCGGACCGGTCCGCCGCCGCCACTCCCTTCAGCACGGCATCCTGGGAACAGCGCAGAAAGGGGTTCGTCGCTCTCTCGGTGGACAGCAGGGAGGGTACGGTGGGGCTGTCCTCCTCGCGCAGCGCCCGGGCGTGGGCGATTCTCTCCTGCAGATCCACGTTGTCCGGCTCCACGGCCTCGGCAAAGGCAAGATTGGCCAGGGTGTATTCGTGAGCGCAGTAGACGCGCGTGTCGTCCGGCAATGCCGCGAGTCGCTGCAGCGACTCGAACATCATCGGGAAGGTGCCTTCGAAGACCCGCCCGCAACCACCGGCAAACAGGGTGTCGCCACAGAACAGCAGCGGGGCCTCTCCCGGACGGAAATAGGCAATGTGATCCAGCGTATGCCCGGGTACCTCGAGCACTTCGAAGCGGGAATCGAGCACATGAACCGTGTCACCCGCCGCGACACGGCGCGTGACCGCGTCGATAGCGGGATTTTCCGGGCCGACGACCGGACAGCCCCATGTCTCGGCCAGGCTGGCGACACCACCGGTGTGGTCAAAATGATGGTGGGTGACCAGGATTCCCGCCAGTGTCAGGCCGTCCGCCGCCAGCGCCTCGCTTACCGGCCCGGCCTCGCCCGGGTCCACGACGACGGCCTGGCCGGTCCCGTTTTCGATCAGCCAGATGTAGTTGTCGCTGAAGGCCCGGATAGGGCGCACGCTTGTCACTGGATTCACCTCCGTAGTTGCATTGCGGCGTCAATGCTCGCTAATCTGCGGCATGGATTGCGACAGAGCTGCACATGAGCCACGAGTTTAGCGAGATTTCACAGCAACTGGAAACCTGGTACGCGCGTGACGCCGGCGAGCGCCTGTTCACGGAAATCCGCGAACGCAGCCGGCCGCTTCTGGAGGTCGCCTTCGGCTATCACATTCTGCAGCTGGGGCCGCTGCCGGGGCGCAGCCTTCTGGAAAACAGCCGCATCCACCATCGGATTGTCGCCGGCGATGTCGGCCTCGAGGGCGCGACCCTCGCCTGCGATTGCGACGAGCTGCCGCTGGAGTCGGACAGCGTGGACATGATCATCGCCCTGCATGCACTGGAGTTCTGCGCCAACCCGCACAACAGCCTGCGCGAAATGCAGCGGGTGCTCACGCCCCACGGACACCTCCTGATTGTCGGGTTCAACCCCTACAGCCTGAAAGGCGCGTCACAGAAAATCCGCGCCACCCTGGGAAATTCGCTGTGGCAGGCGCGGCGCCCGGTCAGCCAGTATCGTCTCACCGACTGGCTGCACCTGGTGGGCTGTCGGGTGGAACGGTTTGACC
Organism: Chromatocurvus sp.; assembly: GCA_041685155.1. GTDB lineage: Bacteria > Pseudomonadota > Gammaproteobacteria > Pseudomonadales > Halieaceae > Chromatocurvus. The sequence continues at coordinate 3,567 of JAWLGG010000256.1, read as the reverse complement.
ACCTGTATCCGCTGCCGCCATGGGGTAGCAGGCGCCTGCGCCGCACCGCCGCCGCGGTCGACAGTGCATTCAACCGACATCAGCTGCCGCTGGGGTCGATCTATCTGGCGCACGCCATCAAGCAGGTGCCCAATGTGCGCCGTCCGGTGCCGCGGCTGGCACGCCGCCGCGCACTGATCGGCCTGGGTGTTGGCAATCCCGCGCCCACGCCATCGGGCATGCCGAATCGTCACAGCAACAAGAACCGTGCGGCATGACAGAGGCCGCAGTCAGCCAGCAATACGCGGTATAAGCCATGCGACAGATAGTTCTCGACACGGAAACGACGGGCCTTGAGGTCAGCCAGGGGCACCGCATCATCGAAATCGGCTGTGTCGAGCTGGTCAATCGCCGGCTCACCGGGCGCCACTACCACCAGTACATCGACCCGGAGCGCGAGATCGATGCCGGCGCGATCGAGGTGCACGGCATCACTCCCGAATTCCTCGCGGACAAACCGGCATTTGCACGGGTGGCGACGGCGTTCCTGGAATTCGTAGGGGACGCCGAGCTGATCATCCACAACGCGCCCTTCGATGTCGGCTTCCTCGACAGCGAGCTGCGGCGCTGCCGCGCGGATTATGCCGGGATAGAGTCACACTGCCGCATAGTCGACACCCTGCTCATGGCGCGGCACAGGCATCCCGGGCAGCGCAACAACCTGGATGTGCTGTGTTCCCGCTACGATGTCGACAACTCGTCACGCGAACTGCACGGCGCCCTGCTGGATGCGGAGATTCTGGCGGACGTCTACCTGGCCATGACCGGTGGACAGACCCTGCTGCACCTCTCGGACGATTCCGACGACACCAGCCAGGGAGGCAGCGAGAGCCGGATCCGGCCGCTCCCTGCAGGGCGGCGGCGCCTGCCGGTCATCCAGCCCACCGAGGCGGAACAGGCGGCGCATCTGGCTACGCTGGACGCACTGGAGAAAAGCAGCGGGGCGACGCCGCCCTGGCGGATCGATGGGTCAGCGCAGGGGCATGCCGTCGCCGATGGCAAATAACAGCAGGTAAACAGCGAGGATCGCCACCACCCAGAATACCGCGCTGCCCGTTGCCCAGGTGCGTGCCAGCAGGCCGCCCGGGCTGTGGTGGCGGTTCACCAGCTGCGCGACACGCAGCAGTGCCAGCCTGCCCGACGCGCGCAGCGACTCATCCGAGCGCGCTACCACCGACGCGAGACGAGAGATGGCTGCCGGTGCCAGGCGCCGGTAGAGCCAGTCGGCATCGAGGTTGGTAGAAGGCAGCTCCGGCGGGTACATGCCGCGCAGGTTGAGCCAGACAAAAGCCAGCGCCGAGAAGAACAGCAGCTGTGTCTGTGCCAGGACATGGGTGGCGTCGTAGGGGTTGTAGCCCGTGTCGTAGGGAAGCAGGCGGTACAGGAAGTCGGGGAAGACGCCGATGGTTATGCACAGCGCGGCAGCCAGGGACATGGCAACCAGCATGTTGGTCGGTGCCTCCTGGGTGCGAATGCCGGAATCGTGGGCGAAGAACGCAAAGTACGGAATCTTGATCCCGGCGTGGTGGAAGACACCGGCGGACGCGAACAGCAGCAGCAGCCACACCACGTGAAAGTCATTGGCCAGCGCCGCACTCATCACCATGGACTTGCTGACAAAGCCGCTGAACAGGGGGAAGGCGGAAATGGAGGCGGCGCCGACGATACAGAGCACCGTGGTCTTCGGCATGGATTTGTACAGGCCGCCTAGTTCAGAGCCATTGATCTTGCCCGTGCGGTAAAGCACCGCGCCCATGGACATGAACAGCAGGCCCTTGAAGATCACGTCGTTGAAGGCGTGCGACACGGCGCCGTTTATCGCCAGCGCCGTCCCGATTCCAATACCCACCACCATGAAGCCGATCTGGTTGATCAGGCTGTAGGCGAGAACCCGCCGCAGGTCATTCTCGATCACCGCGAAGAAGATCGGGAAGGTCGCCATGGTCGCGCCCACGTAGACCAGCAGCTCCGTGCCGGGGAAGGCGCGAGCCAGCGCGTAGACGGCAACCTTGGTCGTAAAGGCACTCAGGAACACCGTGCCGGTGGGCGTCGACTCCGGGTAGGCGTCGGTGAGCCAGTTGTGCATGAAGGGGAACGCGCACTTGATCCCGAATGCGAGCAGGATCAGCCAGCTGGCAAGTCCATCGAGGCCGATGTACTCGAAGGCCAGGGAGTTGCCGGCGGCGGCGTAGGCGATAATGCCACCGAGAAGCAGCAGCCCGGACAGGATCTGTATGATGAGATAGCGCATCCCCGAGCGATAGGCGCGATCCGTCCGCCGTGCCCATACCAGGAAAACCGAGGTGAGGGCGAGCATTTCCCAGAACAGGAACAGCGTGATCAGGTCGCCCGCGTACACGGCGCCCAGGGCACTGCCTGCGTAGAGAATCCCCGCCGTCTGCTGCACCCGGTCGCGCACGTGCAGGGCGTAGACAAAGGCGATGAACGCCGCGACATTGAACAGATAGCCAAACAGCGTTGACAGCCGGTCCACCCGGTGCAGCGTGAGCTCGAACTGCAGGACCTCCACCACGCCGTAGCTCCCCTCGGGGGTCTGCCACACGCTGTACGCGCCGAGCAGCGGGGCCGACAGCAGGAGAACCGTACGCAGGATGCCTTTCGCCGGCAGCGCCAGGAGCGCGATCGCGTAAAAGACCAGGAAAGGAGGCAGCTGATCAGGCATCCCGCGCGTCCCCCGCCGTGTCTGGCCGCTCTTTCTCCAGGTCGTCGTAATAGGATTCATCGCGCATCAGGAAAGTGCGCATCCACTTCGCCACCAGCACCAGAAGCACACAGCCGACGAAACCGTATATCGGGTAGAACAGCCAGACAGACTCCAGGGAGTGGTAGACGTGCCGGTGAATCACGAAGTCCAGCAGTGCCAGGATAATGCAAACGGCATAGAACACCCGCAGCAGACGCGTCACGTTCTCCGGGCGATCAAAAAAGTGCGTTTTCTCGTCTTGCATGGGATTCAGCCTCCGACGGCCCGGGCCAGCTCGTACAGACGCTGCGGGAACAGGAACAGCAGCAGGCACATCAGGGTGGTGATGCCGATCGCGACAAGAGATGGCAGCGGCGCCTCGCGAATCCCCGTCTGGCGATCGGCCGGGTGTGCCTCGCCCGGGAAAAAGCCCCGCAGCGGAATGGGCAGCAGATAGGCGATATTGAGCAGGGAGCTCAGCATGAGGACAACCACCAGCGCTGTCTGGCCCGCGTCCAGGCTGCCGGTCACCAGGTACCACTTGCTCCAGGTGCCCCCGGTGGGCGGCAGGCCGATAATGCTCAGGCTGCCGATAAAGAACGCCGCCATGGTGAAGGGCATCTGACGGCCGAGCCCGCTCATCTGGCTGATCTCGCTCTTGTGCGCCGCAACGAGAATGGCGCCGGCGCAGAAGAACAGGGTGATCTTGCCGAAGGCGTGCATGGCGATATGCATGCTGCTGCCGAGCAGGCCGGTGCCCGATGCCAGCAGCACGCCGGCGGTCATGTAGCTCAGCTGGCTGACCGTGGAGTAGGCCAGCCGCG
>JAWLGG010000255.1:0-4940 GCA_041685155.1 Chromatocurvus sp. | reverse complement strand
GTCGACCCTGGCCTGGTCCTCGGGTTTCAGGCGCGGGGTGTAGTCGTCGTCGTGCTCGCTTGAATCGCTCATTTCGGGGTCCTGTCTCTCGCTCTGCGGTATTGTCCGCGTCGTATCATTCGCTGTCACCTGTATTCGCGGCCAGCGGACGGCGCGGTACGTTATCATTGAAGACACTGCCTGAACGGAGACAACTCTTGCAAGCACAGTCAACGCGCGGACGCGCCCTGGTATTCGGTGCCAGTGGCTATATAGGCAGCAACCTGGTGCCACGGCTTCACGAGCAGGGCATACCGGTCAGGGCGGCAGCGCGCAGCGAGGAGGTGCTGGCAGCCCGCGACTGGGCGGGGGTGGAGCGGGTAAAGGCAGATGCGCTGGAGCCCGCAAGCCTCGAACCGGCGCTCGCAGATGTCGACACCGCCTACTACCTGGTGCACTCGATGGCCGCCGGCCGGCGCTTTGCCGAACTGGACCTGGAGGCAGCGGCAAACTTCGAGCAGGCAGCAGCAAGGGCCGGGGTGCGCCGGATAATCTACCTCGGCGGCCTGGTACCGGAAGATGCCAGCGGCGCCCACATCACATCGCGGCGGGATACCGGCGAAATTCTTCGCGGGGGCAGCGTGCCGGTCACCGAGGTACGCGCGGGAATCGTCATCGGCGCCGGCTCGGCCGCCTTCGAGGTCATGCGGGACCTGGCGCTGAACCTGCCCGTCATGGTCACCCCGCGCTGGGTGCGCGCCAAGTCACCCCCCATCGCCCTGGACAACCTCCTGCACTACCTCATCGAAATCGCCCTGATTGACGAGGCGGCCGGCGCCGTTCTCGATGCCGCCGGGCCGGAGCAGGTCAGCTACGACCAGATGATGCGCTGGGTGGCCGAGATTGCCGGCAAGCGTGAGCCACGCATTATCCCGGTCCCGGTGCTGACGCCGCGCCTGTCCTCCTATTGGCTGGGCCTGACCACGGCGGTCCCTGCACCCGTGGCCCGCGCGCTGATTACCGGCCTGCGCCACGACTTCGCGGCCGACGACGCGACGCTTCGCCGCCTTGTGCCCCAGCGCCTGCTCAGCGTGCGCGAGGCGATTGCCGCTGCCTTCGCCGCCGAGCGCGGGCACACCGTGGCAGCGCGCTGGAATGAGGGTGCCTTTGCCCGGCGTGGCTACCGTCACGACACGGCGTTCTACGCCAAGAAAGCCAGCGGCAGCGCCGTCGCCAACGCCTCCCCCGAGGCCGTCTGGCGACACGTTTCGCGCATAGGCGGGCGCAATCGCTATTACTACATGAACTGGCTCTGGACCCTGCGCGAATTCATCGACTGGTGCCTCGGAGGCGCTGGCTTTACCCGGGGCCGACGCGACCCCGACCACCTGCGCCTGGGGGACGTGATCGACTACTGGACGGTGATCGGTATTCGACCCGAGGAGCACCTGGCCCTGCACTTCGGTCTCAAGGCACCCGGCTCTGGCATTCTGGAATTCGACCTGGCGCCCCTGGCGGATGGCCAGACACGTATCACGATCACCGCCTACTGGCATCCCCGGGGTGTCTGGGGGCTGGCCTACTGGTATGTGCTGGTACCCGCACACCTGTTCCTGTTCCGCGGCTGGACGCAGGCGATCGCGCGCAGAGCGGAAGCCGACACCCCTGTCGATGCGGATCGTGAAGGCAGGGCCAGCCCGGTGCACAAGCCGTGAAGCTGCCCGGATTCATCCCCGCGGAACTCCGCGAACTGGCCAGTTTTGTTCCCGCCAGCGGCTGGGACGCCGTCGAGTGGCGACCGCTTCTCTCGGCGATGCGCTCGATGAGCCTGCAGATGGTGACCGGCCGCGGCGTGTCCCGACTGAGCCGCGTCGTCGAGCGCTCGATCGATACGGTAAGCCTCGTACAGACGCACGAAGGCGGATTGCCGCTGGACCAGACCGGCCCGGCCCGCCGTCGCAGGGCGCTCGGCAGCGCCCTGCTGGAGTTCTACTTCGGCCAGTGGCTGCTGGATGAGGGCCTCTTCCTGGATCTGCGGCCGTCGCGGTTTGCGGCGAGGGATGGCGAACTCCTGTATCAGCCGAATGGCCTGTGGATTCAACTGCGCCCGGATTTCCGCAACGGTATGCTCGCCCTGTATCGCTCGTTCTACAGCGCCGATGACGCGGAGTTCGAGGCCGCCCTCAGGCAGATGGGCATGCTGCGTGACGACCTCGACGCCAGCGCCGCCGCCGAACTGCAGGCCCTGCTGAAGCGTCACTTCGGCATGGACCAGCGCGCACAGTACTTCCGTATTGAGGAATTCCGCGAGTCCTTCGATGAACTGTTCCGATTCTTCGTGGCGCACGACTACAGGCTGCACAGCGATTTCGTCTTCGTCGGCTTTTACCTGATCACGCTGTACCTCGCGCTGGAAGCCCTCGGCGAACCCCTGGACACCCGGGCCATCTGCTCACGGGTGCTGCTGTAGCGCAGCAGCCCGGGCAGGCGGGGCCGGGCTACACCGCGAACAGCGCCTCCGGCATGTCCATCAGGTTCCCGGCACCGGACAGAACCGCCTGCCGGTGTGCCTGCGCCCGCGGCAGCAGCCGGTCGAAGTAGAAAGCGGCCGTCATCAGCTTGGCGTCATGGAAGGCGGTATCGCCCTCGCCCGCCGCGATTTTCGCCCGCGCCACGACGGCCATGCGTGCCCAGAAATAGGCCAGCGTGACATAGCCGCTGTACATCAGGTAATCCACGGCGGCGGCACCGGCCTCGTCGGGATTCTGCATCGCCTTCTCGCCGATCTGCAGGGACATTTCAAGCCATTCGTCCTTGTAGGCCGCCAGCGGCTTGATGAAGCGGGCGTCGGCCTCGTCGGGATTGGCCTGGCAGAAGTCGTCCAGCAGCTGCGTAAAGCCCATCAGCAGCTGGCCGCCGGAGCCGAGCACCTTGCGGCCGATCAGGTCCAGCGCCTGGATGCCCGTGGTGCCCTCGTACAGCGTGGCAATGCGCGCATCGCGCACGATCTGCTCCATGCCCCACTCGCGAATGAAGCCGTGCCCACCGTAGATCTGTACGCCGTGGTTGGCGGCCTCCAGACCCACCTCGGTGACGAAGGCCTTGGCAATCGGCGTCAGCAGCGCCATGAGATCATCCGCCGCCTTGACGCGCTCGGTCTCCTCGGAGCGATCGACAATGTCACCCAGCTGCGCCAGGTAGTACAGCATTGCCCGGCTGCCCTCGGCAAAGGCCTTCTGGGTGAGCAGCATGCGGCGCACATCCGGGTGCACGATGATGGGATCCGCGGGGCCATCCGGATTCTTCGGGCCGCTCAGGCTGCGCATGGCCAGGCGCTCCCGGGCGTATTCCAGCGCGCCCTGGTAGGACAGCTCCGCATGGGCCAGGCCCTGGATCGCGGTGCCGATACGCGCCGTGTTCATGAAGGTGAACATGAGATTCAGGCCGCGGTTCGGCTCGCCGATCAGGTAGCCGCGAGCACCGTCGAAATTCATGACGCAGGTCGCGGAGGCCTTGATGCCCATCTTCTTCTCGATGGAGGCGCAGTGCACGGCGTTGCGCTCGCCGACGACGCCATCCTCGGGGACGTTGAATTTGGGCACCACGAACAGGGAGATACCCTTGGTGCCTTCCGGCGCATCCGGCAGTCGCGCCAGCACGATGTGCACGATGTTGTCCGCCATGTCGTGGTCACCGGCGGAAATGAAGATCTTGGTGCCGGTAATGGCATAGCTGCCGTCGGACTGCGGCTCGGCCTTCGTGCGCAGCAGGCCGAGATCGGAGCCGCACTGGGCCTCGGTGAGGCACATGGTGCCGGTCCACTCACCCGCGACCAGCTTCGGCAGATAGCGCGCCTTCTGCTCGGGGCTGCCATGGGCCTCCAGGGTCTTTATGCAGCCGTGGGACAGGCCGGGGTACATGAGCCAGGACCAGTTCGCCGTGCCGATCATCTCGTTGATGACAATGCCGAGCAGGTTGGGCATGCCCTGGCCGCCGAACTCGATATCCGCCGACAGCGCCGGCCAGCCATTATCAACGAACTGGCGGTAGGCCTCGGGGAAGCCGGCCGGCGTCGTCACGCCCTCTTCGGACCAGTGACAGCCCTCTTCATCGCCGGTCTGGTTCAGGGGCGACAGCACGTTTTCGGCAAATTTGGCGCCCTCCTCGATGATCGCGGCCATCAGGTCCGAGGTCGCTTCTTCGTAGCCCGGCAGGCGCGAGTAGACCGCGTCACTGTCGAGGACGTCGTTGAGCACAAAGCGGATGTCCCGCTGTGGGGCTGTGTACTGGGGCATGGTGTTCTCCTGCAATCGGCCGGGGCTGCCGGCGACGCCATGTGTTCAGCGTTTACATTGACGCGAAGTATAGCGCAAACGTCGGACACGGCAAGACATGGTGCGCAGGAATTTTCTGCCTGCCCTTACCGAAGGCGCTGCCCGCGACGCGCTGAGGCCGCGGGCGGGGTCAGGCCTCGTAGAAGCGGGCGCCCCGTGCCGAGGCGGGCAGGCTGCCGGGCGCGGCGGGGTGCATCCCCAGGCGCTGTAGCAGCGCCATGTCCGCATTGGACGCGGGATTCGGCGTGGTCAGCAGCCGCTCGCCGTAGAAGATGGAGTTGGCGCCTGCGAGGAAGGCCAGCGCCTGCAGTTCATCCGTCATGCCCTCGCGACCTGCGGACAGGCGCACGCAGGATGCCGGCATGAGAATGCGCGCCACCGCAATGGTGCGCACGAATTCCAGCGGATCCAGGTCCTCCTCGTCACCCAGCGGCGTACCGGCCACCCGCACCAGCAGGTTGATCGGCACGCTCTCCGGATGCACGGGCAGGTTCGCCAGTTCCTGCAGCAGACCGGCGCGGTCGCGCCTCGCCTCGCCCAGGCCGACAATGCCGCCACAGCACACTTTCATGCCCGCCTCGCGGACGTTCGTCAGGGTGTCCAGGCGGTCCTGATAGGTCCGCGTGG
>JAWLGG010000254.1:0-4940 GCA_041685155.1 Chromatocurvus sp. | reverse complement strand
CCGGGACCAGGTCCCGGACCTGACCCATCAGAAGTTATGGAAGACATTGAACTGCAGCTGTCCCTTGTGCCAGGGCTTCGTGTCCTGGTGCATGTAGCCAAACTGCAGCCTGATACTGTCTGAAAAAACATAGCCCACGGCGGCATAGGCGCGGTTGCGATCGTAGCGATCCACGCGCCGGCCACCGCCGATGTCTTTCTCAAGGTTCACGAAGAGCTCGTTATACACGCTGAGGTAGACCGCCCCCTCGCTGAGCGATTCCCGGTTGAGCGGATAGTTGAGACCGAGGAAGTAACGGAATCGATTGCGCGTGCTCTGGCCGTCCACGTCCCGCTGTTCCAGTCGCAGCCGGTGGCTGAGGTGGGCCCTGCCGATTCGCTGCGGAATCATCGCTTCCTGGTAGAGCCGGACCTCCTCGACATTATTGCTGCGGCTGCCGTATTCCCCCGTGGTGATGTGAGCCATGCCCAGGGTCAGCTTTACCGGGCTGTCCTGCGGTCGCCAGGTGAGGCCGCCGCGAATGAGCAGCTGCTCCATGTCCCCGAGGAGATCCCAGTTCCGGTACTGTACATCGCCTTGAAAGCCGAAGCGGCTGTCGCTGCGATCGTGGTTCCACAGATACATGTACCAGGCGCCGGGGCGATCTTCATTCACCTGGGCCTGCGACGGCTGGACAGCCAGCAGCAGCATGGGAAAGACGGTAAAAATCTGCCTGGCGACGGCTGGCATCAAGAAAACTCCCTGCCCTGTTCATGACCAAACAGGGATTGTAGAGAAGAGGTGCGGCTCGTGTCTCGGTGTCGGCGGAAACCGGTGGCCCACTAGGGGCCTGCCATCTCAGTCATAGACCACCGCCTCGATAATCGCGAGGTGGTCGTGCACGCCCCGCCGGAACGCCGCCTCGCTGATGCGCTCGTCGTTGCCGTGAACGCGCACCATCTCGGCCTCCGGAATGATCATGGGTGAAAATCCGTAGCTGGCGATACCGGCGTCGCGGGTGAAATGGCTGTCGGTAAATCCGGTGGATACAGAGGGCATTATCCGGGAACCGGGGTGCCGTTCCGCCGTGATATTCGTTATCGCGCTGTAAAGGCGTGAGCCGGTGCCGGTAATGGCCGGTGAAAACGCCATGATTACCTCGACCTCCACCCCACTGGGGGCAACCAGCTGCCGGATTTCCTCGACGAAGGTGTCTACCGGCTTGTCCGGCAGAATGCGGCAGTCGATCTCGCCCCAGGACTCCGGCGGCACCACGTTGATCTTGTTGGACGCCGACATGCGCGTGATCGAGCAGGTGTCCCGGATCAGTGCATGCAGTGGGGCAGAGTGGGCCTGCAGTCGTGTGACGAAGCCGGGCTCCCTGATCGCCGCGGCCATGTCCGCGTACGCCGGTGCCCAGTCCGGCCCGGCGCCCTGTGCGATGCTGCGGAACATGGCGTCAACCGGCCCGATGATGCGCGGCGGGAACGGGTTGGTCCGCACGAGTTCCAGCGCCTGAACGACCCGGGTGACGGATGAATTGGGGTAGGGCATGGATCCATGACCGGGCCTGTCCACGGCGGTAAGTCGTATCCACACGGGCACTTTCTGTGTAAGTTCCACGGAAAAAACCGTCTCGCCGCTTTCCGTGAGCTCGCCGCTGCCGCCCTCGTTCAGGAGAAGTCCCGCGTTCTCGAATACCTCCGGGTGGTTCTCCAGCAGCCAGCCGGCGCCGAAAAGCCCGCCAGCCTCTTCATCCGCGGTGGCGACAAATACCACGTCCCGGTTGAGTGGCTTGCCCGCGCGATGCAGGCTCAGGAAGGTGGCCAGCTGCGTGATACCCGGGCCCTTCATGTCGATCGCCCCGCGACCCCAGATATAGCCGTCGCGAATCTCCCCGGAAAGCGGGTCGGTGGTCCAGTATTTCGGGTCCGCCGGCACGACATCGGTGTGCTGCAGCAGAATCAGGGCAGGCTCGTCGCCGCCTTCGAGTCGCGCCCAGAGATTGCCGCGCCCCGGTGCACTTTCGGCAGCGTTCCAGGCGATGCCCTCGGCATCCAGGATACCGGCGAGGAAGTCCACGGCGCGGGACTCATTGCCCGGCGGGTTGATGGTATCGATCCTTATGAAGTCCTGCAGCCAGGCAACCGCCTCGTCGTCGAGGGTCTGGGCGTGGACCCAGGGTGCGACCGCGAGCAGCATGGTGGGCAGCGCGAGACGTGCAAACCGGCCGATCAGGCCGCGGGTGAGGCACTCGCTGGATTCCATTCTGGCTGCCTTCATCAGTGTTCTCCTGTCAGTTGCCGCCAGCCGCCGGTGGCGAGACCGCGGGGTCTGGGTCTGGCCACGGCGGTGACGCAGCATGGTCAGCCTGAGTCTACAGCATCGCCGGGCCGGTCTACCCAGTCGAGCAGCAGCTCGAACGCCGTGAGCACGAACAGACCCGACTGCGTTGCCGAGGGCTGTCGGCCCGCGGTGAACAGCACCGGGATCATCCCTGCGCGCCGGGCGGCTTCCGTGTCGTAATGGAAGTCGCCGACGAACGCGATCCGGGCCGGTGCCAGCTGCCAGTCGGCGGCGAGCGCGAGAAGCGCTGTGGGGTCCGGCTTGGGTGGTGCGTCCTCCCGCGCCTTCAGCGGCATGTCAGGCATGGCCAGGCGCGACATGGTAAGCCTGGCCGCGACGCGCGAGTTGCGCGTTACGATCGCCATCGGCAGGCCCCGTGCCTGAAGGCCGCGCAGTGCGCGCTCTGCGCCGGGTATCCAGTCGGCCGCTTCGGCACCGGCCATCTCGTGGCGGTGAACGATGGCCTCGACGCGACGGCGTTGCAGCGAGCACTCCAGGGCCGCGATGTGCTCGAGCAGGCCCGTGTCGTGGGGGACGCCGGCTTCCCGGCGCATTGCGGCAAAGTCGAGACGGGAATCGACCAGCGTGCCATCGAGGTCAAAGATCACGGCGCAGGGGGGTGGCGCCGTGATCACGAAGCAGCGCCTCGCGACGGGTGTCCGCTACCCATCATGTCTGGTCTTCAATCCTTGGCTGTGCCTCCCGGCTCTCGTGCTCGAGTGCCCGCTCGCTGTCCCGGGGATACAGGGAGACGCCGGACAGCGTGACAAACTGGCTCGCCGCCGGCCGCGGATGCAGATAGCTGTAAAGCCACACGCCAAAGATTCCGGCGAGAATGGCGACCATGGCAGAGCCCCCGAGCAGAAGGGCATAGGGTGGCCCTATCCGCTCTGCCTCGGGAGCGGGCCAGTCAATGACCGACACCTGGGGGTACTTCTCCACCTGGCTGACGGAAATCTGCACCTGCCGGGCCTGCGTTTCCCGGTTGAGTTCTTCCAGCCTGGCCAGGTCCTCCACCAGCGACTCGTGCCTGGCATACAGCGTGTTGAACCTTGCCACCTCGGCCTTGTGTGACTCCAGGCGCGCTTCCAGGTCCACTACGGATGCCCGGGCCGCCTGGTAGGCACGCTCCGCGTTGGCGAGCTCTGCCTGGCTGCCCTCGGCATAGGCCCGGCCAAGCTCCGCCTCCAGTTCGTCAATTCGCTCCGGAATCTCCCGGAGCTGGGGCGCCTTGCGGATGTAATCCTCGGTGTAGCGTGCGCGCAACTCCTCCAGGCGCCCGCGCAGGTCCGCCAGCGACTGCGCCATGGCGGTGACGTCGCTGCGCTCGCTTTCCGGAACCACCTGCTCCCCTGCCGCGAGGGATGCCCTGAGTGTGTCGAGATAGGACTTGCTGCGGATCTCCTCCTCTACGGCCCGGTTCAGCGCGGTATTGAGGCCGTCCAGCCGCGACATCACGGCGTTTTCCTGCCGCTCCATGGAGATGATGTCGTTTTCCCGGCGATAGCTTTCGAGTGCGTCACGCGCGGCATCGAGTCGTCCGGAGAGCCCGGTCAGCTCCTCGTTGACCTCCGTCAGGGTCTGCGCCTTGCGCGCTTCGATGTCCCGTGCGCGGACCGTGGTATAGACCTCGATCCAGCTCTCCACGAGGGGTGGCAGCTGCTCCGGCTCCGGTCCGACCGCCGCCAGTTCCAGCAGGTTGGTCTCGGGAACCGGCCGGACGTCGAGCATGGCGCGCAACGCCAGCGGCGTGTACGTGATCCCGAAGTCTGCCTCGAGCACCTCCGCCAGGCGGCGCGTGATCTCGCTGCCCGTCAGTGTTCGTCGCTGGATGGCCACGCCCTGAACGTCCGCCTCCAGCAGTTGCTCGTCGATGGCGGTGGGGGCGCTCATCAGCACCGTCGCCGTGCTTTCATGGCGCGTGGGCTGGAGCAGGGTGAACAGAAGTCCGGCGGCCAGCACGATCAGCGTCGTGCGCACGAAGACGCGACGGCGGGCCCTGCCATGCCACACGGTGTCCGTGTCGGTAGTCAGGGTGGCGCCGTGCGCGCCGTCTCTTGCGAATACCATGGGTATCACCTGGCGTCTGAATCTACGCGCAGTTTAGGTCATTGGCACCCCGGTAGCACGCCGGCGTTGCCACATGGATCTGTAATTGACGGCCGGATGATGTCTGGCCTAGGCTGTGCATCGACTGGCGGAGGACGTACACCTGCCCAATGATCTACTGATCTCGGCGCAGGCGCTGGCCGCCGCTCTCACGCCTGTGGCGGCCAATGTTCGCGAATTTCAGCGCGTGCCCTCGCTGCCGGTCGAGAACTGGTTACCCGAATAACCCTCCCACATTTCCCGTTTTCAGGCTTACCCGCACATGCCACCGAGCGCGACCGGTAACGATCTACCGATAGGACCTGTCCTCAACGATATTCGCGCCGAGCTCGCTGCCCGTGACACGCTGCTGCTCGAGGCACCGCCCGGCGCCGGCAAGACCACGGTGGTTCCGCTGGCGCTGCTGGACGAGCCCTGGCTGGCGGGGCGGCGTATTATCCTTCTGCAGCCGCGGCGTCTCGCCGACGCCCTCGCCGAGCAGTTCCGCCATGCGCGCTGCCGCACTG
>JAWLGG010000253.1:0-4954 GCA_041685155.1 Chromatocurvus sp. | reverse complement strand
GCGCATTGCCCGCCGCGTCGCCGATGAGGCAATGGCCGAAGATCCATCCCGGCCCCGCTTCGTCGCCGGGGTGCTCGGCCCGACGCCGCGCACGGCGTCCATCTCGCCCGACGTCAACAACCCGGGCGCTCGCAATATCGATTTCGATACCCTGGTCGCCGACTATGCCGAGGCGGCCGCGGCGCTGGTCGAGGGCGGCGTGGACCTGATCCTGATCGAGACGATTTTCGACACCCTCAACGCCAAGGCGGCGGTATTCGCCTGCCAGCAGGTATTCGACGGCCTCGGCTACAGCCTGCCGCTGATGATCACCGTGACCTTCCCCGACACCAGTGGCCGCCTGCTCTCCGGGCAGAACCCCGAGGCCTTCTACAACGCCATTGCCCACGCCCGCCCGCTGATCATTGGCAGCAACTGCGGGCGCCGCTTCAAGGAAGTCCGTCCTTTTCTCGAGGAGTTGTCCAACGTCGCCGAATGCTACTTCAGCGCCCACCTGAACGCGGGGCTGCCGAATGCCTTCGGCGAATACGACGAACAGCCCGAGGAAATGTTCGAGGATTTTCAGGGCTTTGCCCGCCGCGGTTTTCTCAACCTCGCCGGCGGCTGCTGCGGCACCACCCCCGCCCATATCGCGGCCGTGGCCCGCGCGGTGTCGGACGTTGCGCCCCGGCCGATTCCCAGGCGCCCCGCAGCCTGCCGCCTGAGCGGGCTGGAAGCCTTCAACATCGACGCCGACAGCCTGTTCGTCAACGTGGGCGAGCGCTGCAATGTGACCGGATCCGCGCGCTTCAAACGGCTGATTCTCGATGGCGCCTACGAGGCGGCACTCGAGGTGGCGCGTACGCAGGTCGAGGATGGCGCCCAGATCATCGATATCAACATGGACGAGGGCATGCTCGATTCCGAGGAGGCGATGGTCACCTTCCTCAACCTGGTCGCCTCTGAGCCGGACATCTCGCGCGTGCCGATCATGGTGGACTCCTCGAAGTGGAGCATCATCGAGGCGGGGCTGAAGTGCATACAGGGCAAGGCCATCGTCAACTCCATCAGCCTGAAGGCGGGCGAGGAGGAATTCCTGGAGCAGGCACGGCTCTGCCAGCGCTATGGTGCCGCCGTGGTGGTCATGGCGTTTGACGAGGACGGCCAGGCGGATACGCTGCAGCGACGCAAGGATATCTGCAGCCGCTGCTACACGCTGCTGCGCGAGCGGCTGGATTTCAATCCGAACGATATCATCTTCGACCCGAACATCTTTGCAGTTGCCACCGGTATCGACGTGCACAACAACTATGCCGTCGACTTCATCGAGGCGGCGCGCTACATCCGCAGGGAATTCCCCGGCGCCCTGGTATCCGGCGGCGTTTCCAACGTGTCCTTCTCGTTCCGCGGCAACAACACGGTGCGCGAGGCCATCCATTCCGTGTTCCTGTATCACGCCATACGCGCGGGCATGAACATCGGCATCGTAAACGCCGGACAGCTGGCGGTATACGACGAACTGCCGGGCGAGCTGCGTGACGCGGTGGAGGACGTGATCCTGAACCGGCGGGATGACGCCACCGAGCGGCTGCTGGAGCTGGCGGAGAAATATCGCGACGACGGCAAGACCGCCGCGCGCAAGGAAGACCTGTCCTGGCGGGAATGGCCCGTGGCGAAGCGCCTCGAGCACTCTCTGGTGAAGGGCATCAACGGCTACATCGAGGAAGACGCCGAGGCAGCGAGACAGCTCTTCGACCGGCCCATCGAGGTCATCGAGGGGCCGCTCATGGACGGCATGAACATCGTCGGCGACCTCTTCGGCGAGGGCAAGATGTTCCTGCCCCAGGTGGTCAAGAGCGCCCGCGTCATGAAGCAGGCGGTGGCCTACCTGCAGCCCTACATCGAGGAGGAGAAGTCCGAGGGCGCCCAGACCAACGGACGGATACTCATGGCCACGGTGAAAGGCGATGTGCACGATATCGGCAAGAACATCGTCGGTATCGTCCTGCAGTGCAACAATTTCGAGGTGATCGATCTCGGGGTCATGGTGCACTGCGAGAAGATCCTGAGTGTCGCGAAGGAAAAGAATGTCGACATGATCGGTCTGAGCGGGCTGATCACGCCGTCCCTCGACGAGATGGCACACGTGGCGGCGGAAATGCAGCGGCAGGATTTCCGCGTTCCCCTGATGATCGGCGGCGCCACGACCTCCAAGGCACACACGGCGGTCAAGATTGCCCCGCAGTACAGCAACGACTGCGTGGTCTATGTGCCGGATGCCTCGCGCAGCGTGTCCGTAGCCACGCACCTGGTCAGCGACAACAAGGCCGACTTCGTGGAGGCGCGGCGGCAGGAGTATGTCGAGGTGCGCGAGCGGGTGGCCAATCGCAAGCCCCGCGCCCGCCGACTGTCCTACGGCGCGGCTCTTGAGCACCGCCTGTCACTGGACTGGAGTGATTACACCCCGCCGGTGCCGAGCATGCTGGGGCATAGGACCCTGGATGACTACCCACTGGAAACACTGGTGGATACGATCGACTGGACCCCGTTCTTCATTACCTGGGAGCTGGCGGGCAAGTATCCCGCGATCCTCGACGATGCCGTGGTAGGCGCCCAGGCACGGGAACTGTACCGAGACGCCCGGGACATGCTGGACCGCATCATCCGCGAGAAATGGCTGACCGCGCGCGGTGTCGTGGCGTTCTGGCCCGCCAACGAGCAGGACGGCGACATCGTGCTGTTCGAAAGCGAGCAGCGCGACAGCGAATGTGCACGCCTGCATCCGCTGAGGCAGCAGGTGGAGAAACCCAACGGCGAACCCAACCTGAGCCTCGCCGACTACATAGCGCCCACGGGCACGCCGGACTACCTCGGCGGATTCTGTGTGACCACGGGCCACGGCGTCGCCAGCCGGGCAGCCGAATTCGAGGCCGCCAATGACGATTACAACAGCATTCTGCTGAAAGCTCTCGCCGACCGGCTCGCCGAGTCTTTCGCCGAGTGCCTGCACCGCGAGGTCCGCCGCGAACTCTGGGGCTACGCGCCGGATGAAGCGCTCGACAACACGGAGCTGATCCGCGAGCGCTACCGCGGCATCCGCCCCGCACCCGGCTATCCAGCCTGCCCGGACCACACGGAGAAGGCCACCCTGTTCCGCCTGCTGGATGCGGAGGCGAACTGCGGGGTCACGCTGTCGGAAAGCTACGCCATGGACCCGGCATCATCCGTCAGCGGCTGGTACTACTCACATCCCGAATCGCGCTACTTCGCGGTGGGAAAAATCGGCAATGATCAGCTGGAAAGCCTGGCGAAACGCAAGGGCATGTCGCGGGACGAGCTCGCGCGCTGGCTGTCGCCAAACCTGGAATAAGGCTATAGACACCATGCAGCACGACAACAGCCCGGCGAAAGCAGACCGGAGCCGTACACAAGACGCACCCGACGAAACAGCGGAAAAACCGGATGCGCTGGAAAAGCGGGAAAGGAAGATGAAACCCTGGCAGGTCATCAGCAGTGTCTTCGCCGCTGGCCTGGGCGTTCAGAGCAGCAAGAACCGAGAGCGTGATTTTTCCGAGGGCAGCGCCGGCACGTTTATCGCTGCAGGGCTGATCTTCACCGTCCTGTTTATAGGCGGGCTCTACCTGCTGGTGCAGATTGTGCTGAAGAGTGCCTGACAGGCCATAGGTCGCCCGTCAGCCCGGCATCCCGGACAGCCAGATTGTCAGCGCGACCACGACAATGGTGATGATGGCGGTGGCCGCAATTGCGTCCGCGCTGCCGTCCTTGTTGGAGGTGCTGTCTGATTGTGACATGTCGGTCTTTCCTGCGTTGACGGTGATGTAGGGGCACTGCGGATGGCGTCGCTCGGGGCGCCCGCAGGGGCATTATACCAGCCGCAGCGCCGGGCAGAAGCCCCGCTGGCCCGGTTCTATCTATATAAATAAATAGAATATCTGATCCATCTTTTATTCTGTTACAGTGCGCATCTTTCACCGGATGACGCTGTACTGACCATGTATTCCTACGACCATTACGACCAGCAGCTTGTTGACGAGCGTGTTGCCCAGTTCCGCGACCAGACCGCGCGCTACCTCGGGGGCGAGCTCAGCGATGCCGAATTCCTGCCCCTGCGTCTGCAGAACGGCCTGTACATCCAGCGCCTGGCGCCCATGTTGCGGATTGCCGTGCCCTACGGCCTCCTCAGCGCACGACAGGTGCGCAAGCTGGCGCAGATCACGCGGGAGTACGACAAGGGCTACGCTCACATCAGCACGCGCCAGAACGTCCAGATCAACTGGCCGCGCCTCGAGGATGTACCGGATATTCTCGCCGAGCTGGCAAGTGTCCAGATGCATGCGATACAGACCAGCGGAAACTGTATCCGCAATACGACGACAGACCAGTTCGCGGGGGTGGCGGGGGACGAGCTGGAGGATCCGCGCCCCTACTGCGAGATCATCCGGCAGTGGTCGACCCTGCACCCGGAATTCGCCTTCCTGCCGCGCAAGTTCAAGATCGCGGTATGCGGCAGCAACGAAGACCGTGCGGCGATACACGCCCACGATATCGGGCTGGAACTGTATGAAAACGCGCAAGGACAACGCGGCTTTCGCGTGCTGGTCGGCGGCGGTCTCGGCCGTACGCCGGTCATCGGCAGCGAAATCTGCGAGTGGCTCGACAAGTCCCACCTGCTCAGCTATCTCGAGGCGATACTGCGTGTCTACAACAAGCACGGTCGGCGCGACAACAAATACAAGGCGCGGATAAAGATCCTGGTCAAGGCCATGGGCGTGGACGCGTTCCGCCGTGCTGTCGAGGCGGAGTGGGCCGGGCTCAAGGATGGGCCCACGACGCTGACGCAGGATGAGATCGATCGTATGGCGGCTTTCTTCAATCCGCCGCCCTACGAGTCCCTGGATGCCGCGGCCGAGCAGGCGCTCGCGGACGCCGCGGCAGCCGAGGACCCGCTGTTTGC
>JAWLGG010000252.1:0-4955 GCA_041685155.1 Chromatocurvus sp. | reverse complement strand
GCGGCCGCAAAGAACATCACCAGCCCGCTGATACCGTCAAAAAGGCGAGCGCCGAGGGGCTGTACCTGCCAGCGCTGCAAACGATCCTCGTAGATGACCGATATCCAGTTCACCGAACTGTCTCCGGCAAAAAACGCAGATTCCTCGAGACGTTGCGCAATCTCCTCTGCCGCATCCAGGTGCGATAGCTCACCCCGCGCTACAGTATGTTCCTCGCGGTCCATGCAGGCAGGTGCTGCGTTTACCGCATGCTGACCCGACGCCAGCGCAAAGCTGGTCTGCAGCAGGTTTGTCTGCAGGTTGATCTGGGCAGCATCAAGGCCCTGTAGCCGTGACAAGGCGAAATCAGCCCCGGTGCATTCGAAAAATCCGGGGAGCGCAGCGGTAAGCGGCGCCTTGAGGTCGCTGGATCCCGCATTCATCAGAAAAATGGGGACGTCGCGCGCCAGTAGTTGAGACACCTCTGCATCTAACAGCTCTCTTGACGGATAGTCCGACGCAGCATCGCAATAGCGCGCGCGGGAGAGGCGCTCGAGGACAAGAAAACTGCTGAAGGCCGACTTGAGGGCACTCGGCTCCTGCAGCGACTGCAAGGTGCGTAGGTAAATAGCTGTGCTGCGAAAAATGAACCGCAGCGGCAGTTCCCGGTCTACGTTAAGCTCGAGCCACTCACGGACGCCGCTCTTCTGAGCGCAGACACCACTCATGAAGCGTGCAAATCCGCGGGTGACAGCGTCGACGTAGCGGGCCGCGCTGACAGGCCTGCCCTCAAATAGCGGCAGGTTGCCAATGTTCAGCTGCTTGTTGACCGCCCGGCGCGTTAATCGCTGTCGATCCCGATTCACATTGACCCATGCGCGCTCGTGAAACTGCAGCGGCTTCGCACCGCCGGTCAGGCCACCCATGTCCAGAGGTTGTCCTGAAGCGCTGAGCTTCCACCAGGGTAGAAGCCCCGTCCGAATAATCGATTCGGTGAAAAGCTCCCTGTTTACCGCCAGCGCCGCGCTGTCCTGGCCGTTGACGGACACCGGAGGGTGGAACAGGGTTTCGGCGTCGATCATTACCGGAGCCGTGGCACAGGCAATCAGGTTTTCAACATGCACATCCGTCCCGCCCGCAACATACAGCGCGCCCAGCAACGCACCGGCATTCTCAAAATAGGTAACGAGATCCCCGTCGTTCTCGAAGCGGTGTCTTTGGACGCCCCTGGCCCAGCCGTAGTCATCTCTGACGATCAGGTCAACGGCGACGAGAGAACCCGGCTCGGCACATCCCGTGGCCGTCAGAAAATCGAGATAGTTTCCGAAAAACGCCTCTGAATGCAGAGGCTTTGGCTTGTAGAAGACAGAGCCCTCGTCGAACACCATCTCAACAACGGTTTTGCCGCCATCGTGGGCATCGGAGAGCCCCAAAGAGACAGCTTTCAGGCGATCCCATTGGCAAAATGGCCACCGCTCCTGCAAAGCCTGTGCGTCTTCGCGCAGGCGGCGGGCAAAACTTTCTGAGGTCGCCAGCCAGCGCGCACCGGCGCTTGCAACATGGCGGAGCGCCATCGGGAAGCGATGAAAGAACGTCGCCATGCCCTCTGACATCTGGGCCCGGTAAAACGCCTCCATGCGCTGGCTGCTGGCATGATCAAGCCCCGGCAATTCGTGCAGGCTGAAGAGGTGGTACTCTGCCTGCAGCGCAGGGGCGAGAATCGTACTGAGATCGTTCGCAAGCGCCTGCTTCAGTGACGTCCAGATGAGGTCGGTGAGTTCTGAACACGGTAGCGATTCATCGCGCAAAGGTCTGCTGACCGCTTCCACCCAGACGTTGATGATGGCGGCAAACGGCACCGCGTAGGCATCGGCCATGGGTGGCGCTGTCCACGCGACGCGATGATAAAACACGTTGAAGTCGCCGACCCATGGCAAGCCGCGAATGCTTGCTGCGGGCACCGCCAGACTACATAGCGCTTCCGGCGTTGCCTGACTCAGCTCCCGCAATCGGCGTTCAAGCGCCTGCTGCCCCCCCAGTGCCTCGGCCCAGGCCAGGACGCGACGAGCGGTCTCTTTTTCGTCCGCCGCCGACGAACATCCGCCCAGTGAGAGCTGTTCCAGTGGCGTGAGCGCCCGCTCCGCAACGTTGATAATGTCTGGCTCGCCTAACACTCTTCAGTGCAATCCGGTCTCTGCCGCGATGCCAAAGTGGCTGTCAACCAGGGACTGTTGACCAGCCAGCTGCCAGCGGCGACGCCAGCCGGCGTAATCGGCAACAGCCGCTGCCCGCAGCTGTGGAACCTGATGCCTGCGAATGCCGTTCAGCGTCACCGCAAGCGTCGGCTCGACGTTGACAATCTGGTGTGGGTAGAGCGGCGGGATGTAAAGCAGGTCGCCAGCCTCAAGCCAGCATTCCATCAGTGGAGCACCATCGGCGTCCTGTGGTGACCAGACGAGGACATGCTTGCGCCCCCAGATGACCGCGAGCCAGGCGTAGGTCGCAAAAAGGTCGGTATGTCTGGACGCCTTACCATCTCTCGGTGAAAGAAGCAGCCAGCCGAAGCGGCGAAGGTATTGCGTCACCACCTCAGACGGTAGATCCAGAAACAGGTTTTCATAGCCCGGCAGCTGCCAGTCCCCTGCGAGTTTTTCGCTCGCCAGCGGCTGAAAATAGGTGGCATAAAATGGCTGCCCCCGCTGGCCGGCCACACCCGACCGCGAGACATAGGAGCAGTACTTGGGGAACGCCATTTTCCTCACCGGCGCGGAAGCAGCAAGGTCTGTGGTCAACAGGAGCTGCTCCTCCTGAAAAAGCCGTGAGAGGTAGGGCAATGACCAGCGGGTCATTGCTGGCCAGTGGGCCGCACCGCCGCGTCGGCACACCGGAGCATCGGTGAACGTTTCACTCATAGAAAGCTCTGCCTGCCCGTTCCTCAATGCGGGCGCCAAACGTGCTGGCAAGAATGTCGCGAATTCCTTCCTCGATGAAGGCCGCCTGCTTTGCCGGCGTGTAGCCACTTTTGACCGAGCGTGAGACAACCACGAGCTCGGGCGACACCTCGTTGCGCTCCAGAAACCCTTGAAAGGCTTTCAGTCGCTCGGCAATCTGCGCCTCCGACAGCACCCGCCAGTCCCACTCGGGCTCAATGGGATTTCCGAAAACCAGATAGTCGCGGCCTTCGATATGCTGGGTGCGAACCTGAGGTCCCGGGAGCAACCGCAGGAAATGCAGATCATCCGCCTCAAAACTGCGGCGCTGTTCAGCGGTGATTTCGAACAGCCAGTTATTGGCGACAGCCCGGGTGTTACACGAGAAGTAGTCGAGACAGATCCCCAGCACCCACTGCCCGGACGCATCGAGCCGGCAGCCGGCCCCCAGCTGCTCAATCCAGACCGTTCGGTAATCCGGGTTCCAGCCGTCGTGATCAAACCGCTCTTTTAATGAGCCCTGCCCGCGATGCAGGCCCGTGAACACCTCGTTCCTGCGATTGCCCGTTGTGGTGATGAACAGTCTGCGGGGTGGAAAGTAGTCGCGGTGCCCCTCAGCTCGACGGCGCGGAAAAAGCCAGGAGATATTATTCAGCCGACCGCGATAGACCAAAGGCCAGAGCCAATTGGCTACCGTGAGTTCTTCCCGGAAAAAATTACTGACATTTTCCGCGCTGTTCTCAAAGTCCATCGGACACCGAGGGTAGGGTATGTCCAGGTCGCTGTGTTCATCGACATGCAGCAGGCGGGTACCTTGTGGTCTAAGCACACCGTGGCGCACTGCCCACTCCCAGACCAGAAAGAGCTCATGGTGTTCTTCAACAAACGCGGTGACTATGCGCGACATACCATTCCCTGCAGCGGTTTTTCGGCTCGGCGGCTACTGAAGACCTCATCCATGTAGGGGGCGTAACGCCGCTGGAAGCGCTTATCCGCGTTATGTCCAACGGCAATATCCACCATCATTTGAGGAAAGCGCTCTGACTCCAGCGCCACGTGGCGCGACAATGTGTAGTACCAAAGCCGCATCGACAACCCCCGCATGCGATAGCCCGGCCGCGTAAAGAGCGGCCCATAGCGAATTACGCCCGGCAGGGCCGAGGAGCGATGGTGCGCCATCCACCCTGCAACCTCATCTTTCTCGAGAAGCACGCCGCCAATGGAATCCATGCGGTTCGCAATATTGGCATCCGGGTCACAGGATGCAGCCGATTCTTCCTCGGCAAGCAGGCTTCTCATCTTTTTGTGCAGGGCGGGGGTCACCTCCTGCCACGGGACGAAGCGCATACGCTGGGGGAGCGGCGGAATCCGATGGTGAATCCACAGGTGCTGCTGTTTGACATTATCGAGGCTGATGAGTCCAAAGAGAGAGGTGTCTACCGGATGGCGCCAACCCTGGCCGTCGATAAGTCGCTCCAGTTCGCGATGGCGGGGTTGTCGTGTGGTATAAGTGAGAAACAGGCGCGGGCAATCCGGGAAATCGGTGCGCACGGTTGCTTCAAGGCTTTGCAGCAGTGCAGATGCAACTCCCCGACGTCTAAAAGGGTTCTGCACATAAATGGAAAGCACCTGGAAACCCGAAGGCGAATCGCTGCCCAGGGCGAGGGCGACAGGTCGCGAGCCTTGAGTCGCACAGCAATAGCGAACGCTGGCAGAGGGTGTGCGAAGCAGTTCCCGATAGCGGCTGAACGTCATCGCCTCGAGCTTTTGCAGGTCCCTGTCGCTCGTCGGCGACGCAATCTGCAACCCTGGGCTCCCCTCGAGTACCTCACTCACCGTAGAGCGCCTTCTGTCGCTGAAACGCGCTGAGCAGCGCGGGCAATGCGGCTATCGCGTTCCACGCCGCGCGCCTCGACTGCCGCAAGGCCGGAAATTTCTGCTCCGGTGTGTCTGCAAAGATCCGCAGCGCCGCGTCAATCCACAAAGAACGCAATCCGGCATTCGGCACAGGCGCTCGCAGGAACGCCGCCGTGAACGAGAGCCGCT
>JAWLGG010000251.1:0-4975 GCA_041685155.1 Chromatocurvus sp. | reverse complement strand
GACAGCGGCGTCGCCAGTGTCAGCAGCGAGATACCGATACCGTAGACCAGGGCCAGCCAGTAAAAGGACTTCTCGGGTCCGAGGATATTACGGAAGTAATCCCAGAGCTTCTGCTGATGGGGGGATGAAGTGGCGGAGGGTCCGGGCATGCGGCGTCAACACCTGTGAGCAAGATCGTCCACTATACGTCCAGTTTCGGCGGCAGGATGCATGTGGAGTGCTTTTTTTGACCGGTCACGGGACGACACAGCCAGCGTCAGACAACGTCGGCACTGTCCAGCAGTGGCGCCGCATCGATATCCTCGGCGTCCATCATCTCGGCGACCCGGGTCAGCGCGGCAACAATCTGGTGCTGCTCCCAGTTGGGCAGGGCCTCGAAGCGACCCGAGAAAGTGTCCTGCAAGGGCAGTGGGGCGTCGCGGTACACCGCCTTGCCCGCGTCGGTAAGCTGCAGCTTGACCCGGCGGCGATCCTGCGTGCTGCGCTCGCGCGTCAGAAGATTGCGCTCCTCCAGACGGTTGAGAATCGTGGTCACCGTCGCCTGGCTCAGGCTGACGGCACGGGCGACATCGCTGGCGGTGGGCAGGCCCTCGTTGCCGATCGCACGGATCACCACGAGCTGCGGCACGGTGAGCCCCATGGACTTCCCGAGCTTGCGCGAGTGCACACTGGTGGCGCGCATGATGCGTCTGAGCGCCACGAGGACATCGCTTTGAAGTTCCGGCATGCAATCAGGTCCTGCTAATCGGTGTGAGGCGGTCCGGCGCCGGGTTGTCCCACTTGCGGCGCCAGCGACTCTCCGAGGGCCAGGCGCAATGGGGCCAGCCATGGGGCGTAATTGTGCCACTGTTCCTGACCGTGGCGATAGATCGGCTGGCGCACCTGTTCCGAACTCGGCGTGCGCACGGCGCGATCGGTCTCGTAGTAGCGCAGGCAGCTGTCCTCGAAGGGCAGGCCGAGGAAGTCGAGCATGCGCCGCACCTGCCCCTCCAGGTCATCGAGGACGTCCTCGTGCTGAACGCGCAGGACGCGCCCCGGCAGAACCGCATCCCAGTGGTCCATCAGGGCCACGTAGTCCCGGTAGTAGCGCCCCGTATCCGCCAGGTCGTAGCTGAACTCCTGGCCCTCGGCAAACAGCTGCTTGAAATTGCTGAAACAGCAGGCCATGGGCTCGCGCCGGGCATCGATGATGCGCGCGTTGGGCAACATAAGCTGGATGAGCCCGATGTGGCGGAAGTTGTTGGGCATCTTGTCGATGAAACGCGGTGCGCCGCTGCGGTGAATCTGCGTATCGGCCAGGAACTGCTCGCCGAGGGCGCGCAGCTCGTCGGGCTCCAGAGACGCCAGCACGGCAGGGTAGCCCGGCGCGTCGTCACCTACCCGCCGGCGCCGCAGCTGCTGGCTCATCGCCAGCACATTGGGCAGTTCCTGGGTGCCGTCCACCTGTGAGTGGGACGAGAGTATCTGCTCGAGGAGCGTGCTGCCGGCTCGGGGCATGCCGACGATGAAAATCGGGTCCGGGGCAGGGCATCCTGCGCCGGCGCGCGACCGGAACAGCGCCGCGCTGCAGTGCTCGCGCTGCGCCGCCAGCTCCCGCGAGACAGCATCGGCATCGTAGCGGCTGGCAGCGCGCTTGAGGCGGTTGCCCTCGGCATAGCGGTCGAAGGATTGCGTAAAGTCGCCGCGATCCTCCAGTGCCTTGCCGAGGGCGAAGCACAGGAAAACCCGGTCCGCCGATGCGAGGTCGGGGTCCTCCAGCAGCCGCCCCATGGTATCGACGTCGGATGCGTCAAAGCGGTAGGTCTTGAGATTGGCCAGGGAATACCAGGCCTCGCCGTACCGCTGATGACTGTCGATGGCCTCCCGGTAGGCAGCCACCGCCTCATCGCCATCGCCGCGGGTCTTCAGGGCATGGCCCCGAGCGGTCAGGGTGACCGGGTCCCGCGGCAGCTGCTCGAGCACCGCGGCAAAGCCGGCCAGCGCAGCGTCGTAGTCACCCGCCTGCAGGCACTGCACCGCGTGAAGAGACTCCAGCTGCGGATTGCCAGGATGGGTCTCGCGAAGCCGCCGTGCCTGCTCCTGGGCCGCGGCAAAGCGCTGCCGCCTGCCGAGCACGCGCACATGATCGATGCGCGCGGCCAGGTTGTCCGGCTCAAAGGTGGCGGCGCTTTCGAGCAGGAATTCCGCCTCCTCCAGGGCACCGAGGCGCATGCCGATCTCCGCCAGCAGGCGCATGCCCTCGACCTGCCGCGGCGCCTGCTGCAGGAAGCGCCGGCACAGACTTTCGGCCTTGAGCAGGCGCCCCCGGGCCAGCAGATCCGTGACCGCAACGAGGGGCCGGGGCAGCTGCTCAAGTCGTCTGAGCTGCGCACCTACCCGTGCAGCGGCTTCCCGCTCCCCGCGCGCCTCGAGAATGGCAAGCTGGCCGCGAAAGCTGGCAACGAGAGACGGATTGGCCCGGCAGGCGCGCGCATAGTCGCGCAGGGCACCATCGGCATCGCCACGATCGCGACACAGGTGGCCACGCTCCTGAAGGGCATGCCCGTGCTCTGGCTCGAGGGCCAGCACACGCGCAAGGCAGGCCTGCGCCGCTGCCGCATCGCCGAGATAGCGATGACAGACGGCGGCCAGGTAGAGCCGATTGGCGTCGGCGTCCGGATCATCCGGCGCCAGCAGGGCCAGTGCGCCGGGGAAGTCCCCGGCGCGCATGCACGTGCGTACCGCCGCCTCATTCAGCGGCGCGACCGACGCCCCGCCCGGGGACGCGTCAGTTGAAGTTGTAACTGACGCGGACACCGGCCGTCAGGGGCCTGGCCAGGGTTGTGCGCGTGCGGTCATAGACAAAGCTGCCGGAGAGCTCCGCGGCCTCATCCGTGAGGTTGTCGACAAACAGCTCCGCCGTCCAGTCCATGGTACTCACACCGGCGGTGACACCGAGCATGGTCCAGGAGTCCAGCTCCTGCCGGTTGATGGCGATGATGTCGGTGAACGACGAATCCGAATAGGACACATGGGGCATGACGTGGGCGCGCAGCCCGTTTTCCAGCTCCCACTCGTAGCGCGCCCGCAGATTACCCTGGAACGCCGGCGCGAAGGCCAGTTCGTCCCCTTCACGCACGTCGTCTGTCGGCGTCAGCACGTCGGTAATCTCGGTATCCAGGAAAGAGAAAGCACCGGTGACAGTAAGGCCCGGCACTGAGGCAGGTGCCCAGGTGACATTGCCCTCAAGACCCAGAATCTCGGCATTCGCGGCATTATCCGAGAAGAACAGATTGGAGATGCTGGGATCGAAGATCGTGGTCTGCAGGTCGTCAATCTCAACGTAGAACAGGCTGCCATTGAGGCGCAGGGACTGATCCATGAGATCGAGTTTCCAGCCCAGCTCGTAGTTGGTCACATCGTCCGTGTCCAGGGCGAAGGGAACGCGGAAGTCGCCGGGGCCGGCAGCACCGCCGGGGCGGTTGAGCAGGCCGGCGCGGAAGCCCTCGGAAACGGTGGCAAACCACAGCTGGTTGGCGCTCGGGCGCCAGGACAGTGAGAGCTTGCCGATGACGCCGTCGGTTGCCGCCACGTCCGGCGCCGAGCGCAGGGCGGCGGCCACCTGGTCCGGCGCCTGGTCGATCGTGTCCATCGTGTAGGTGATCTGGGCATCGGGATCACAGGTGCCGCGGAAAGTGACCTGCCCATCGCCGTTGTAGAGGTCCGAGATATCGGTACCGAAGGCGTTGACGTCCGGGCCGATCAGGTTACAGAAAGAGGAGTTGGCGCCGCCTTCGAGATCGACTTCAATGTCGTACCAGCGCGCACCGACCGTCAGCGCAAGCTGCGGCGTGAGGTCATAGGTCGCCTCACCGAACACGCCGAGCTGCTCGTCCGTGCGCCGCACATCGTTGCGGAATATTGCGCCCGCCGGGAACGGCCCCGGGTCCGAGGTGAAGCCCGTGGTGAACGGGAAGTTCGGCGAGAAGCCCGTCTGCCCGCCAAAGCCGTCGACCACGGTCGATCCCGGATAGACGAAATCGTTGCGCTCGGTCAGCTCAAGATCGCTGTAGAACGCACCGACCGTAGCGCGCAGCGGTCTGTCCTCGGGCGTATTGATGCGAATCTCGTGGGTCTGCACCTTGGTGTCCGTGGTACTGGTGACGAACAGATCCGGTGGCTGGCAGGTGCCGGACGGGGCGGCATCGCCAGGGTAGCTGACGGAGCCGTCGCAGATGTAGTAGGGCAGGTACTGGCCGACAAACAGGTAGTCCGAGTAATCCACGCGCTGGTCTGTCTCGCGCTCCGTGAAGGCACCCGAGTACAGCACTTCGAGCTGGCCGATACGACCTTCCAGGGTCCAGGCCGTGTTGTGGAAATCGTCCGACAGCCCGTCGTCCGTGAACCGGCTCACCTCGTAGTCGTCGAGCTCGGGGTCCGAGTAGAATACGCCGTCGGAGTCGAGCTGCTGCTGCATATGTGACACCTGCAGGCTCCAGTCCTGATTGATCAGGTAGAGACCGGACAGGCGGAAGCCGGAGTAGGTCGTGTCATTGAAATCGTCCTCGGCGATCGTGCCGTTGTCGGCCTCGAGGAAAGTCACGTCGCTCAGGTCCGACGTGGACTGGAAACCGGCGCGGCGCGCCGTCACTGCCACACCGTTGGGGCGCACGGTGCCCTCGGGCCTGAATCGGGCGCTGTCGCGAGCCGTCAGGGTGCCGGGGACGTTGTCAACGTACCCGCCCATGTTGTCGGCATAGACCACCCCGCGGAGGGCGAGCCTGTCATTCACCGGCAGGTTGAGAACCCCTTCGACGTTGTTGCTCATCTCGCCACCCCGGGTAAATGAGGTGCCGCCCTTGACCTTGCCATAGGTTCCGGAAAAATCCGGCTTGTTGGTGATCAGGCGCACCGTGCCGGCCTGCGAGCTGGACCCGAACAGCGTTCCCTGGGGGCCGGAAAGCACCTCCACGCGGTTGAGGTCGGCGGCGTACAC
>JAWLGG010000250.1:0-4980 GCA_041685155.1 Chromatocurvus sp. | reverse complement strand
GGCAAGCCGGCCACCCATTCCAGGCCAATCCGGCCACTGATTCCACGCGAAGCCGGCCACCTGTTCCAGGGATTCCGGCCACCCATTCCACGGCAAGCCGGCCACCCCCGGTACGCTGACGGAGCGTTGACCGACGCGGGATAACCCACGCGGTACTCTGCCGCCCTTTTGACCAAGGGGAAGGCAGATGCCGGCAGAGAGGATATCCATGCGGAAAGTCAAAGAAATTCTGCGTTTGACCTATGACAACGGGCTAAGCCGCCGGCAGGTGGCCCAGAGTGTCGCGCTCGGCCGGGCCACCATCACCGACTACCTGCGCCCCTTCGAGGCGGCGGGACTGACCTGGCCCGCGGCGGCGGCGCTGGACGACGTCACCCTGGAGCGTCGGCTGTTCCCGTCGGCCTGCCCCGACCCGGTGCTGCAACGGCCGGAGCCGGACTGGGCCACGGTGCACTGGAAGCTGCGGCGCAAGGGCGTGACGCTGATGCTGCTGTGGCAGGAGTACAAGGCGCGCAACCCGGAGGGCTACCAGTACAGCTGGTTCTGCGACGCGTATCGGGCCTGGGCGGGCCGCCGCGATCTGGTGATGCGCCAGACCCACCGTGCCGGTGAGACGCTGTTCGTTGACTACGCCGGACAGCCGGTACCGGTGATCGACCGGCAGACCGGGGAGGAGCGCCAGGCACAGGTGTTTGTCGCCGTGCTCGGGGCCTCCAACTACACCTACGCCGAGGCCAGTTGGAGCCAGCGCCTGCTGGACTAGATCGCCACACACCAGCGTGCGCTGCGCTTCTTCGGCGCGGTGCCGCAGTTACTGGT
This sequence comes from Chromatocurvus sp., assembly GCA_041685155.1. Lineage (GTDB taxonomy): Bacteria > Pseudomonadota > Gammaproteobacteria > Pseudomonadales > Halieaceae > Chromatocurvus. The sequence goes on along the minus strand of JAWLGG010000250.1, from coordinate 4,161 downwards.
CCCGGACAACCTGTGCGCCGCAGTCACCCAGGCTTGCCGCTACGAGCCCGGGATCAGCGCCACCTACGCGGAGATGGCCGCGCACTACGGCACCGCGGTGCTGCCGGCGCGGCCATACAAGCCCAAGGACAAGGCCGAGGTCGCTGTGCAGGTGGTCGAACGCTGGATCCTGGCGCGTCTGCGCCATCACACCTTCTTCGCCCTCGTTGAGGTGAACCGCGCCATCGCCGCGTTGCTGCCCGCGCTCAATGAACGTCCCTTCCAAGGGCGCAGCGAGAGCCGCAAGGACCTGTTCGAGCAGCTCGATCGACCCGCCCTCAACCCCTTGCTGCAGGCCGAGTACGTGTACGCCGAGTGGCGCAAGGCCAAGCCCGGGATCGACTACCATGTCGAGGTCGATCGGCGCTTCTACAGCGTGCCCCACGCCCTGGTGGGCCAGGTGCTGGAGCTGCGCCTGACCGCCACCACGGTCGAGGTCCTGCACAAGGGCCAGCGGGTCGCCACGCATCCCCGTACCGGCCAGGGCCGCTTCTCCACCTGCCTCGAGCACATGCCCAAGTCGCACCAGGCGCACCGCGACTGGTCACCGGGCCGGTTCCTGCGCTGGGCCCAGGACATCGGCCCGTGCACCGCCGAGGTGATCACCCGCCAGCTCGAAGGCCGGCCCCATCCCGAACACGGTTACCGCGCCTGCCTGGGGTTGCTGAACCTCGGTCGCCGGTACAGCCGTCAGCGCCTTGAGAAGGCCTGCCAGCGCGCGCTGGCGGTACGCACCGTGAACTACCAGAGCATTGCCTCGATCCTCAAGAACGGTCTCGACCAGCAGCCGCTCGACACGGACCGTGATGAGCAACGCGAACTGCCGTTGCACGCCAACGTCCGCGGCGCCGGTTACTACCACTGAGGAGACCCCTATGCTCGCACAACAGACCATCGACCAACTGCGCCAGCTCAACCTCACCGGCATGATCGACGCCCTGCGTCAGCAGCGGGAACAGCCGGTCACCCAGGAACTGGCCTTCTAAGAACGCCTTGCCTTGTTGCTGGAGCGGGAGATCCTGCACCGGGAGAACCGCCGCCTGGACCGCCTGCTCAAGGCCGCCCGGCTCCGGGTCCACGCCTGCATCGAGGACATCGACTACCGCCACCCGCGCGGGCTGGAGAAACCGCGGATCGCGGCACTGGCGCAACTCGACTGGGTCCGGCAGGCCCACAACCTCTGCCTGACCGGACCCACCGGCTGCGGCAAGACCTGGCTCGCCTGCGCCTTCGGCAACCAGGCTTGCCGGCAGGGGCTCTCGGTGCGCTACCTGCGCCTGCCGACGCTGTTCGAGCAACTGCGCATCGCCCACGGCGACGGCTCCTATCCGCACCTGATGCAGCAACTGCTGAAGACCGAACTGTTGATCCTCGACGACTGGGGTATGCAGAAAATGACGGCCTCGCAGCGCCAGGACCTGATGGAAGTGATCGAAGACCGCCACGGGCGGCGGGCGACGCTGATCGCCAGTCAACTGCCCGCCGAGCTCTGGCATGAGTACATCGGCGAAGCGACCCTCGCCGACGCCATCCTCGACCGGCTTCTGCACGGCGCGCACCGCATCGCCCTCACCGGGGAATCCATGCGCAAGCGCACCGCCCCGTTGACGGATCGTGACCGCTCCAAGTAAAAAACACCCTCCAGCGGGTTACCGATGGGCAAGCCGGTCACGATCAGCGGAATCGGCGGTCACCTTCGCCGGAATGCGCACTTGACGGGGGAGATGCCGCGGAACCCTTCGAGCGCGCCTCGCGGTTCAGTCGCAACTTCAGTCGCATGGCATCCGCGAAATCTTGCTCGTACTGCGGATTCGGCTTGTTCGGCTTGTACTTGCCCATGTGGACCTCCGCGCCCGACCATGCGGGCAACGAAAAAAGCCTGCTCAGCATTCGCTAAAGCAGGCTCTCGGGGAGTCGCTTTAGCTGTATTTGTAACGCGCCCGCAAGCTGAGATCGTCAAATCGGCGCACCCCCATGATCCCCCTCGCAATTCGGGGTGTCAAACGCTCAAAAATCTGAAAATTTCCAGGATTTTCGGGGGAGGTTCGGTGTGGGCATGAGCCCGCCCCAGCAGCAGCCCCCGGCCCGTGGCCCCCCCGGGGGGGGTACGGGTTGCCCCGGCCGGTGAGCAGTGCTAGGCGGCCGAGGATGCCGGGTTGCGGTGCACTCCCGACCGAGACCGGCACCAGGGCGGCCGCGGTCCCGGCACCAGGGCTGCCGCAGTCCCAGCAACCCCCTCGGGGCCGGTCTATCGTTCTTGGTTTAGTGGGGTGGGATGTTGGGTAGGAGTAGACGAGTGGCCTACAGACCTCATTACTGCATGGCCCTTGGCGGAGTACAGGTCCGCCACACCCCCTCTGGGGGCCTACTCGTCCTCTCGGTCGGCGGTGCCGTCGATCACTGGAGAATGATTCCGCAGGGCCTCGAGGTGCAATTTACCGAGATCGATGTTCACCAGGGCGCCCTGCTGGTCGCCCCAGTCCTCGCGGGAGAGTCGCCCGGCGATCCACCGGCGCAGGTCAGACTGCAGCTTCGCCTTCTGGATCGCCGCGGTTTCCGGCTCCACTGAGTCAGTGAGGTGCAGCGCCTCGTCGATCAGGGCAGTGGCGGCCTCGCGCCTTGCGCGCGAGAGCGCGTCCCTGCGCGGCGCCTGGTTCGCCCAGGTGGAAAGTACTTGCCGGGATATCCCCAGTTCTGCCGCGAGCGCCTTGAGTGTCTTTCCCTCGGCCACCTGGGAGAAGATGAATGCCTCACCTCCGGCGGCCTTGATCTTCGCGTGAGCGGCTCTGGTGAGCGGTCTGGATGCCATATCAGTTCCTCGTGTTGCGCCCCAAGGCGCGGGATTTTCCCCTTCTACCCCTCGGCAACATGTGAAGCCGGTCGCGCTTGTGCCACACGGCGTCGGGGGGAAGGTGTAACACGCAAGCACTGTTCGGCGTGCCTGCCTTTTGTGTTGTAGCCACCCCGCGCCACAGGGCCGCAATGATGAATTCACCGTTGCTGATGTAGGAGTCGAGCCCCAGTGCGGCCCCCCATTCCTCAGCCCGGTGTTTCCAACCGTAACTGTCCACCGCATCGGGTCGGCTGCATCTCTCCACCGCATCGGGTCGGGTGCATCTCTCCACCCCTGACAAGTCTAGGAACGTGAGTGCGGTCGCCACATGGTGAGGCGCGGGTTTGGAGGGGGGTTCCACTCCCCATCCGTGCACGGACAAAGTGGGAAAATAGCGCGCCGTCCAGGCAATCGCCTCCCGCGCCTCCTCCATGTAGCACCGCATCAGCGCCATGTGTCTGGCTATCTGCTCGCTGGTATTCATACACGCCTACCTCTGGTCGATGTTGTTACTAGGGACGTCCTGGCGATGTTCGCGGTCGTCAGTACACCCCGTTAGGCTATCTCCGGCGATGAAACACCCCCGGGGAGCTTTGTCAGTTTCGTCAGTGGGTTTCCTATATATAGACATGCATATAGGGACCCAGAGAGAAAGAGAGAGAGAGAACTCAAAACCCCTATTAAGAGAGGCACTGACAAAACTGACAAAATGTTCCCCTTTGTGTATCAGTGGGTTGCAGCCGTTTCTCCCCGCAGGCGGCCGTTTTGGTGTACTGACAAAATGCCCTAGATCACCCATTTTCGCCCTCCTCACCGACCGTCAGCGCGGCCGGGTTGAACAGCACCACCGTGGACGATCGGCCTCTTTTCCCCTTTTTTGTCAGTCGTCGTACATAGCCGCGTTCATCCAGAACGGCGAGCGGCTCCCGCAGGTCGCTGGCGCGTGGGAACCGGTGTGGCATGGCTCGGTGAATATCACGCTCGGTGAAATCCGCCTCACCAGTGTGTTCGGCTCGGCCGCGCCACCATCGGAGAATGGCTTTCGCGTCGGCGGTGGTTTGGTCCAGCTGCATCTCATCGAACACCGCGAGGGCGTGGGTGGATAGCGCCCTCGCGGTGTCAATGGCGGCATCCATGTCCTGGCGGGAGATGCTGGGGTTCACCCCCTCTACACCATGTCGTGTGAAGTGGAACAGCGCGGCGATGCGGGCCGTTGTGCCAGCGATCTTGCCGGCCCAGTCGGTGCAGTGGGCGAACCTTCCCACGCTCCCCAACTGCGCCTCTATCTC
>JAWLGG010000249.1:0-5006 GCA_041685155.1 Chromatocurvus sp. | reverse complement strand
AGCTCTTCACCGATAATACGGGCGATCTGCCGATTAAAGATCAACTCACGCGTCGCGTGGCTCACCGCATTGATGTTATCCTATAGCGCTCACCGGAATTGAGCCGCCTGTGCTCATTTGAACTGAGCCACTGGGTGAGAGCAACGAGCATGTGTTTTCTCTTTCCAAGTAGCCCCACAGCATGTCTGTTTCCAAGTAGCAGCGTTGCGTATGAGGGGGGGCGAGCTACGACTGCGAGGCGAGCATGTCGTTCCAGTCGTGCTGCGCGGGGCGCAGTCTCTTGACGGAGGGATACTGTCGGATCATGGCAAGGGCCATGGCATCGCCAGTGGGGTCGGCATCGAAGCCGCAGGAGACTGATGCACCCTGGGCGAGCAGTGCGCTCAGCCATGCGGGATCGGGTCTGGCACCGGCTGTTGAGATGCACCATTGAGCGGGATGGATGATAAAGCAGCTGATGGCGTCGATGGCGGACTCGCAGAGGATAACGCCATCAACACCGGGGTTACGGATCGAGAAGTATCCAAGATCCTTTCGTGAACCGGGAGCCATCCCCCGCCAGAGCGCACGTCCGGTTCCGCGAAGTTCGGCTCCGACCGCGACGCTTCCCTGCCCGCGCAGCAGGAAGACCGCGTTGGCGTGGTGGTCGCCATAGAGGTCTTCGCAACGGATTAGGCTTTCTATCAGTGTCTGGGGGATTCGCCGTTGGGTGCTCAAGTAGCCGGTGACCACGCCGATCTGGTCGGGGGCCGGTGGCGGTGGTTTGAACTGTGCAGGGACCGTTGTGCGTGAGCAATACGGCACTTCCGTGCCGTCTGGAAAACGGCGGCAGAGCCACGCGACCGCACGCTTGAAGTCAAGGTCGCCGAGGTGGATAACCAGGTCGATGGCTCCGCCTCCGCCGCTTGCACGGGTCCAGTTCATGAACTTCATGCCGGTGACGGAGATCACACCCTGCGAAGTATGCCACCTGGCCTTGTCGTCCCGATCCGGTTCTGCGCCGAGGGCCTGCAGTACGGCTGGCAGCGGGATGCTCCGAACGCGCGTTGCCCTCTCTCGCATGAGTTGAAGATTCATGGTTCAGGGGGCAGCGTGGCGGAGGTGGATTTGAGTTTTGGCCTCAGGCTCTTGCAGCCTTTCATGTTGATGACGTGGCTGTTCTCGGTCAGCCGGTCGACAAGTGCCGCCGTGAGCTGATCGCTTTTCAGAAAGCGTCCCCAGTCGTCGAAGCCGAGATTCGAGGTGATCAGGGTCGGCTTGTTCTTGTGCCGTTTCTGCATGAGCGTGAAGAACAGCCCCACCTGGACCGGCTCGACCTCCACGTATCCGATCTCGTCAATAAGCAGGCAGTCGAAGGACAGGTAGCGCTTGAGCACTTTATGCTCGGAGTGATCCGCCACGGATTGATACAGTTCGTTGATCAATTCGGCGAACAGGACGTAGCGCCCGCTATGGCCCTGATCAATGGCATGGGTAAGGAAGCTGGTGGCCAGCCCCGTCTTGCCGCATCCAGTAGGTCCCAGCCAGATGATGTTACGCCTGGCGCTCATGTACTCGACAGAGTCGTAGAGTGCCATGATCATCTTGCGGTTCAGCTTCGGCTGCCTGGCAAAGGGAAAGGTCTCCATCACAAGCGGCTCCGGGATACGGGCGCGTTGCAGCCTCAGGCGGCAGGCGTTCTGCCGCTTGATGCGGTATTCCTCATCGATGATGTGGCTTAGCAGCCCCCCGTGCGAGAGGCGCTTTGTTGCGGCCTGCTCCAGATACTCGTCCCAATGGGCCAGAAGCCCGCCGAGACGAAGTGCCTTTAGTTTCGCAGCCAGTTGCTCATTCATTTCCATCCTCCGTAATGCTCTCGTAGATCGACAGGTCCGGCAGGTCGGTCAGCCGTCCCGCCAGATAGCTCTCGCGCTGCCGGAACTCCTCGTCGATCTGCGCGAAAGGCGTTGACCGAACGCCCTGTGTTATGTTCAACGCGGCGATCCGTTCGATGGTGGCCGTGTCGGTGATCCTGTATTTGTGCGCACGCTCGATGCTTTCGATGAACAGCGACGGCGTCATTGCCCGACTCAGTGCAAAGAGCTTCCTGAGCAACCCGTGACGCTTGAGCCCCATGGACTGCAAGGTGACATCCAGGTACGCGGCGACCGACTCGCCCATGGCGCGCAGGTGCGCTTCCTCCTGCTCGGTGGGCTTCTTGCGATTGTTGGGCCTGTGGCGAGGCTGCGGTTGCCCTTCGGGGCTGAACCGCCCGTTCTTGATGCCATCAGCGGGCAACGGGTATTCGGCCAGGCATTCCCCGGCCTTGTGGAGAGTGAGATGATCGGCGTACTCAAGCACCTTCAAGTCATCGCGCCGGGAGCCCGGCACCCAGTAGTAGTTGCCTGCGAACGCCGCGAAGCCGTACTGGTCGGTGCCACGTTCGTGGACACGATAGGGCGCGGGCAGATGAGCCGGCAGCTTGACCAGATGAGCGTACTCGCCCTCGAAAGCAATGGCGGGAATAAGCCCGGCTTTGCCTTGGGGCCGGTTCTCCATGCGCACGGTTGACCAGGCGAGAGCCTGGCGGTTGAGATCCTCCAGGCTCTCGAACGTACGTCCGGGAAAAAAGTTGGTCTCCGTTGTCCAAAAACTACGCTCCTCGCCCGCCTTGCGGTTGGCATGACCGAGTTCATGGCACCGGAACCGTGTGCCGTACCGCCTGCCAAACGCCTCCATCTCCGGGACGATCACCGCATTTGCCCCCACGCCCCGCAGACGAGCGAGATTCGTGTTGTCGATAATGCAATCGGGCGCGGCGTACCCCCAGTACATGAGCGCCTCATGCAGGAAGCACTTCATCTGGAAGCGAGTGAAGCAACGGTAGAACTTCAGGTAGCGACGCTTCGAGTAGCGCAGGTAAAGCAGGCTGGCCACAAGCTTGATGCGCTGGCCCCCGACCTGCTTGTGATACGGGGAGGTGTCGTGCTGCATCTCCGCCCCCGGGATATCCGCCACCCGGTCGCACCGAACCGCCTGGGGCTTGCTGATGCCAAGCTGCCGCAACATCCGAGTCAGCGTCGGATAGCTCACCGTGATCGCCTCCTCTTCCTCCAGCCGCTCGTGTACCCGCTGGACGAACCCGTCGCATTCATCGTGGAGCCTACGCAGCAGCCCCTCGTCGATCTGCTGCCGCGGCCTCGCCACCGCGGGCATCACGCCGCTTTGCTCGACGATCACCTTGACCGAGTTACGACTCACCCCCAGCCGCAACGCGATCTCCCGTGCGCTCATCCCTTCCTGGTCGAGAAGGAAAATGGCCTTACGCTTGTCCGCTTCGATCATGCAAGCTCCTCAGGGTTTGAATGAACGCACTCGAGCGGCTCAGTATACCGGCACTCAGAAGATTCGCCTCGGCATGAAAAGCCCGGCTCTTCAAGCGCGCATCCGTGCCTTTACCCATCACCCGCTGGATCGTCTTGCCGATCAGCACCAGGTCCTTGAGCATGCCCCGCTCGAAACCGCTGCAGCCCTCATCGGGATCATCCGGCACCTGCCGTATCTGATCGAGCGCCACGGCAACATTCCCGGCCCGGATCTGCTCGCGAAAGGCATCGGGACCACGGAAGAACCCGTGGGCCAGAAGCTCGATCTCCCGCACACTCAGGTTCTTGCCGCCCAACGCCACGACAAGCTCCTCGACCTCATGGCTACCAACGCCGTTCATACGCATGAACGGACGCAACGTGTAAAGGTATGCATACGCCGGGAACCTTCCGCTGAATAGTTCACGGCGCACCGCCTCGCTCATCTGAGCGAGGATTCCCATGCGCATACTCACCCAGCCTTTGCTGCGCGAAAGCATCCCGGCGATCTGGGATACGCTCAGATGCTCCATGCCCCTGAGTTCGTCGATGAACCCGGCCTGCTCGAGGACGTGCAGATTATTCGTCTTGACGATCCGCAGCAATGCAACGATCCCCCCAGCCGTATCGGTGCCCAGCGATGTATAAGGAACCATTGTCAAGCCAAGCTTGCGGGCGCACCGGTAACGCTTGAACCCGTTGAGCAGCACGCGCACATCACCGGCCTCCACACCCTCGAGCGCCTCATCGATACCCCGCTCGGCCATCGAGGACAGCAGCCGACCCTCCTGCGTCCGATTTCTCAGCCGCCGGCCCTCGTAACGCAAATCCAAACTCGAAATCTCCACCTCACACAACATGAATCAACCTCCTATGGCGGGTTCTTGTTCAACTGACCCACAATATAATCGATCCGTCGCCGATTCCCTATGCTGTGTTGTCTCAAAACGTCCGACACCATCTCGTCGATCTCTTCACGTGAGACCACGCGCTCCTCGATCAGACCCGTGACCATTTGAAGATAATCCATCATCTCCTCATCCGCTCCCCCCGCATCCGCTTCTATGAAATCCGCTTCACCCGCCAACTCCCGTTGCTCTTCCTCGGATTTTACAGGCACTTTGCGCCTGCCGTTCTGCTGCCGCTTCTTCACTTTTCCCTCCTTTGTCTGGTAGTACTCGATGCTTCGTCGTATGGAATTAAGCCGCCGGTGGCTCTGGCTGCAACCGAACGGACAACCCAGATCACAGCGCCCCGCATTGCGTGGATGGGTGATAAAGAAAATCCTACAGTGCTTGCAGCGAGTCAGGCACACACGCAGATACGGCTTGCTCCTTAGAACGGAGCGGAGAATGAAATAGTACTCCATTACCTGTGCGTAGGGCGCTTCCCGGCGATACCACCGGGAATCCGGCACATAATGGTTCTGGAGCTTTATGGAAAAAAAGCAAGGCTTCGACTTATGGCGCTGATGTATTCGGGCATCTGGCAAGTCTACCTCATCGACGCTCCCATAGCAATACGCCTCGACGACCGCAACGCGGCCCATTCAGGCGAACGAAAGTGGATCAATTCAAATGAGCACAGGCGGCTCAATTCCGGTGAGCGCTATAGTTGTACGCATACTTCTTGCCATATTTTGTCCATAAATGATCCTTTCCG
>JAWLGG010000248.1:0-5011 GCA_041685155.1 Chromatocurvus sp. | reverse complement strand
GCCATGGCGCACCGCCGCCGCGGCGGACAGAACGAGCTTCTCGGTCGCGCGGTCGGCGTGCACAAGCGCGCCGGGTGTCGGGTTGTGGACGCCACCGCGGGATTTGCCGCCGACGGTTTCGTGCTTGCCGACCTGGGTGCCCGGGTGCTGCTGTGCGAGCAGCATCCCCTGCTGGCTGCACTGCTCGACCTGTCGGTGCAGCATCTGCAGTCCGCGGGGGATGACTGGCGACAGGCGGTGGCCAGACGGCTGTCCGTGCGCACCGGTGATACGCGGACCCTGCCTGCGTCGGATCTGGGCAGTGGTGACGTGCTCTACCTCGACCCGATGTTTCCGGGAGGGAGGCGGTCTGCCGCCGGCAAGGGCATGGCGCTGCTGCAGCGACTGCTGGCCGCGACCCCGCCGGATTCCGCTGAGGTCCTGCTGCACTGGGCGCTGCGCCAGCCGGTCTGGCGCGTTGTGGTCAAGCGACCGCTCAAGGCACCGCCTCTGTGTGGCCTGCGCCCGTCACACGGTCTTGCGGGACGCTCGGTGCGCTTCGATGTCTACCAACTGGAAGGAGTCACAGGCGATGGATCTTGAAAACGCAACGGTCATGGTCACCGGCGCCTCGTCCGGTCTGGGCGAGGAATACCTGCGTCAGCTGGCGCCCCGCTGCAGGCGCATCATTGCGGTCGCCCGGCGTGCCGATCGGCTCAGGTCCCTGGCGGATGCCCTTGCGTCAGAGCGCGCCGACATCCTGCCGCTGCAGGCGGATCTCAGCACGCTCGAAGGGCAGGCGCGGGCGGTGGAGTGTATTCGACAGCAGGGCCCTCTCGACATGCTTGTGAACAACGCGGGTTTCGGCAGCTTCGGCGCCTTCATCGACGGTGACAGTGACGATGATCTCGCGATGCTGCGGCTGCACCAGGATGCCGTGCTCCTGCTGACCCGGGCCGCCCTGCCCGCAATGCGCGACAGCGGAGGCGGCTATATTGTCAATGTTGCCTCCGTCGGCGGGTTCCTGCCGATGCCCGGCAGTGCGGTCTACGCCGCCACCAAGAGCTTTCTCAACAGTTTTTCCGTTTCGCTGCAGAGTGAAGTGGAGCGCCATGGCATCCGGGTCCAGAGCCTGTGCCCCGGGTTTACCCATACCGAGATTCACGATTCGGCGACCATGCGTGGCTTCGACAAGTCGCGCACGTCGGAGGCGCTGTGGATGCCGGTGGACGAGGTGGTGCGCGAGAGCCTCGCCGCGCTGGATTCGGGCGCTGTGCTCGTTGTTCCTGGAGACGTTAATCGGGGCATGGTTGCCGCGGCGCTGGATGACCAGCGTGCGCTCTTCAATCCACTGTCGTGACCTGCCGGTCAACCCGCTGTCGTGACCTGCCGGTTCAGGAAAGCAGGAGGCGTCGCAGCAGTGTCCGGTAGATCTCTGTCAGGGTGCTCAGGTCATCGCTGCGCACGTGCTCGTCTACCTGGTGGATGGACGCGTTCACCGGACCCAGCTCAACCACCTGCGCACCATAGGGAGCGATAAAGCGGCCGTCCGATGTGCCGCCTGCAGTTGACAGCGAGCCCGCTCGCCCCGTCACCTCGCGGATGGCCGCCAGCGTGGCATCCACCAGCGGCCCCTCGGCGGTCAGGAAGGGTTCTCCGCTGAGGTTCCAGGTGATGTCGCAGTCCAGGCCGTGCCGGTCAAGGATGGCTTCGGTCCGCCTGCGCAGTTCCGTGGCTGTGGTCTCGGTGGAAAACCGGAAATTGAACAGGACGCACAGCTCGCCGGGAATGACATTGGTGGCGCCGGTTCCCGCCTCGATGTTCGATATCTGGAAGGAGGTCGCGGGAAAGTGCGCATTGCCACTGTCCCAGTGTTCGGCGGTGAGCTCTGCCAGCGCCGGAAGCGCGCGGTGTATCGGGTTGTCGGCGAGATGCGGGTAGGCCACGTGTCCCTGCCTGCCGCGCACCACCAGGGTGGCGCCGAGCGAGCCGCGGCGGCCGTTCTTCACGGTGTCGCCCAGCCTGTCGCTGCTGGAAGGCTCTCCGACCACGGCCCAGTCGATATGCCGACCCTCATCCTTTAGCCACTGCATCACCTTCACGGTACCGTCCGTTGCCGGGCCCTCTTCATCGGAAGTGATCAGGAAGCCGATTCGCCCCCGGTGGTCGGGATGCGCCTGGACGAAGGTTTCGCAGGCCACAACCATGGCCGCGAGGCTGCCCTTCATGTCGGCGGCACCGCGCCCGTAGAGCAGGCCATCTGCCTCGGTGGGTTCGAAGGGTGGCGAGCGCCAGCGGGATTCCGGTCCCGGGGGCACCACGTCGGTGTGTCCTGCGAAGGCCAGCAGCGGTCCGTCGCCGCCGCGCTCCGCCCAGAAGTTCAGGGTATCGCCGAAGGGCAGGCGATGGCAGGTGAAACCGGCTGCCTCCAGCCGCGAGATCATGAGCTCCTGGCAGCCGTCGTCCGCCGGCGTGACGGAGCGCCGACGAATCAGGTCGCGGCACAGGGCCAGCGTGGGATGCTCGTGTTGGGTTGCCATGGCAGTACCGTCAGTTGTGGCTGTGCAGCATCTCGTTGAGCGCGATCGCCGCCTGGTTGGTCTGGCATTCCACGCGCCCACTCACCGAGTTGCGCCGGAACAACAGGTCTGGCCTGCCCGCGAGATCCCGCGCCTTGACCGTATCCACCGGATTGCCGTCGCTGTCCAGTACGGCGACCCTGGTGCCGGCGGTGATGAACAGCCCCGCCTCGACGGTGCAGCGGTCGCCGAGGGGAATACCGATGCCGGCATTGGCGCCGATCAGGCAGCGCTCGCCGACCGATATGACGATGTTGCCTCCGCCGGACAGCGTCCCCATTGTGGAGCAGCCCCCGCCGAGGTCGGACTGTGCGCCGACCGTGACGCCGGCGGAAATCCGACCCTCGATCATGCCCGGGCCCTCGGCGCCGGCATTGAAGTTGACGAAGCCCTCGTGCATGACGGTGGTGCCCTCGCCCAGATAGGCGCCGAGGCGTACCCGGGCCGTATGCGCGATGCGCACACCGCGGGGCACGACGTAGTTGGTCATTTTCGGGAACTTGTCGACGCAGCTGACTTCCAGCGTCTCGCCGCTCAGCCGGGCCGAGAGCTGGCGCTCGGCCAGCTCGTCGAGGGCGATCGCGCCCTCACTGGTCCAGGCCACGTTGGGCAGCAGGCCGAAGACACCGTCCAGGTTGGTGCCGTGGGGCCTGACCAGTCGATGGGAAATCAGGTGCAGCTTGAGATAGGCCTCGGGCACGCTGGTCGGTGCGCTGTCGCTCTCCAGCAGCACGCAGACGACGGGCCGTGTGGAGCTGCCCAGGCGCGCCATCAGCTGCGCCAGGTCGGCGTGCCCGCTCTGCTCCAGGGCGGCGGCCAGGCCCTGCACGGCATCCGCGCCGAGCGGCTCGCTACCGCTGAAGGGCCGCGCGACGGCCGCGAGGCGGGCATCGACCGTGATCATGGGCTGTGGGTAGAACACCTCCAGCCAGTGTCCGCTGCTGTCCAGCGTGCCAACGCCGAGTCCAAGGGCAAATGCGGGTGTCGTCATGGTCAGGGGTCTTCCGTGTCAGAGAGTGTGCAGGTCGAACAGCGTCTGGTAGCGCTCGGGAGTGAAACCGGTGTGGACTTCACTCCCGGTATCCAGTACCGGCCGCCTGATCAGGGTGGGGTGGTCCAGAATCGCCGCCAGTGCCCGACGCTCATCCATACCCTCACGCAGCTCGGCCGGCAGGGTTTTCCAGGTGGCGCTGCGGCGATTGAGCAGGCCGTCCTGACCGAGCTCGGTGAGCCAGGCACTGGCGCGCGCCCGCGACAGCCCGTCCTCGCGCAGGTCGTGATAGCTGTACTCGATGTTGTGCTGGTCCAGCCAGCGGCGGGCCTTGCGCACCGTATCGCAGGACTTGATGCCATAGAGCGTTATCACGGCAGCCTCCGGGCTGTACAGGGGAATGTGAAAGTGGCGCAAGGATAGCAAAAAAGCCGTGTCTGCGTGACAGGCCGCATTACAGCGGCTTATGCCTTGCGCGTCTTCTTCGCGTGCCTGCGTTCTGGGTAGCAGGTACGGCAGATGGTGCAGACACGACCGTCGCAGCCCCGTGCCGTGCAGAACTCACGACCGTAGAAGATAAACTGCAGGTGCAGCCTGTTCCAGCGCTCGCGGGGGAAGAGTCGCTTCAGGTCCTTTTCTGTCTGGGCGACATTCCTGCCGGAACTCAGGCCCCAGCGCTGTGCCAGGCGGTGTATGTGTGTATCCACCGGAAAGGCCGGCACACCGAAGGACTGGGCCATCACGACGCTGGCGGTCTTGTGCCCGACGCCCGGAAGACGCTCGAGTGCGTCCATGTCCGCGGGCACCTCAGCGCCATGTTCGTGGATCAGGATGCGACTGAGACCGGTGATGGCGAGCGCTTTCTGCGGTGACAGGCCGCAGGGGCGGATGATGCCGCGTATTGTCTCCGTGCCCAGCGCCAGCATGTCGGCGGGGTTGTCGGCTGCCGCAAACAGTGCCGGCGTCACCTGGTTTACCCGCTCGTCGGTGCACTGTGCACTCAGCAGTACGGCGATCAGCAGGGTATAGGGGTCGCGGTGGTCCAGGGGTATAGGTGGCTCCGGGTACAGCGACTGCAGGTGAGCATCGATAAAGGCGACGCGCTGTGCCTTGGGCAGCATCACAGGCGGCCCAGGAAGCGCACGATCCGTCGCGCGGCCTCCTCGCAGTCGGCGAGCTCTGCCACCAGTGCCATGCGTACATGCCTGTCTCCCGGATTGATACCGTCTGCCTTCCTCGCCAGGTAGCTACCCGGCAGGACCAGCACATTCTCCTCGGCGTACAGGCGCTGCGCGAATTCGGTGTCTGAGATCGGGGTATGCGGCCACAGGTAGAAACCGGCTTCGGGAATATCCAGGGGCAGATGGGGTGACAGTATCGCCGCCACGCGGGCAAATTTTTCCCGATACAGGGCGCGATTTGCCACCACGTGGGCTTCATCCCGCCAGGCCACGGCACTGGC
>JAWLGG010000247.1:0-5023 GCA_041685155.1 Chromatocurvus sp. | reverse complement strand
AAGCACCTGTGAGCTGACAACCCCGGTTCCCGGTGGTTCAAATGCCAACATGGGTAGCATCGCTCAGGACACTCTCAACGATGATGGTGATGCCATTGACTCGGAAGGTGCCTATACCTGCACATCGGTAGAAGGAAACGTTCCGGTTATTGGTATCGTAGCCTGGGAGCGTAACGTAGCGGCTAACCCCGATGCATCCTACGGCCGTATCGTAGAGCACGCCTACATCACCAACAGCTAATCCTCTGGGTTAGAAGCTGGTTCGAAGAACCGGCGCCTGAACGGGCGCCGGTTTTTTTTGTCTTAGAGTTTGGTCGATGCTGAACGCACTGGAGTACATTGTGTATAGATTGAAGGGAATTGCCTGCATTGCCGCGGTCCTGGGAATGCTTGTGAATGGTCTGGCGCACGCCAAAGACACTATCGCCGTGCGCGATGGCGACGTGGTTATTTCCGAAGCCGAAATGGCAGCCATGATCGACGCGTGGACAGATGCCATGAGGCAGGCCGCGGCCCGAGATAAGGGAGAACGTTTCGAACTGCTGACCTCTGCAATGATGTCACGCAAGATGGCGCGGGAGGCAGATGAGGCGACACCTGAAGACCCCGATTACTGGGACATGCAGTTCAAGCTGCTTAACATCAAGCAGCGGTACGTGTTTGACCGGTTTATGGAGCAACTGGACATTCCCGACCTTGAGGATCTTGCGCGTGAGCGCTATGAAACGGAAAAGGACAAGTACGCCAAAGTGCCGGAGCATCGCAAAGCGAGTCACATTCTCCTGCGCTGCGTGGCTGGTAACTGCAACCGTGATGAACTCCGACCCAAGGCCCGGGAGTTGCTGGAGGAATTGCGAAATGGTGCAGATTTTGAGGCTATGGTCGCGGAGTATTCCGATGATCCTGGCAGCAAGGCCCGGGGTGGCGCGTTGACTGATTGGATACGCATGGGTGACCCCAAAGTCATTCCGGAATTTGTCGGTGGCTTGTTCGAGATCGAGGAAGTGGGTGGATACAGCGAGGTCACTGACACCCGCTTTGGCCTGCACATTATCCGCATGGACGATATCGCGCCGTCTTTCTATCAGGCCTACGACCGGGTCCGGGATGCGATCGTCAAAGACCTTGAGAACGAGTACAAGAAGCTGGCGGCCAAGGATTTTCGCGAGGGCTATCTGCTGTCGGACGACGCCTACATCAATGGTGATGTCATGGATCGTCTGTTTGCGCCCTACATGGCAGATGGAGAAGAGCCGGCGGAGCCGGAGACGAATCCTGGTGACAGTGACATCGCGCCGGATGCCGTGGGCGGAACGGCTGCCGAGGACATGAACTGATCGCCCGTACGCGTCTACGCTGGATGCGCCCATGACCCTGCTCTCGATTATCGGAATGCACCGTTCCGGTACATCCCTGGTCGCACGCTGCTGTCATGAAGCCGGTATTTTCGGTGGCGAGCCGGAGGCGATGCTGGAGAGCCAGGCGGACAATCCCCTGGGGTTCTATGAACGCCGGGATCTGGTCGCGGCAAACGATGGCCTTCTGGAGGCCGCGGGGGCAAGCTGGTTCGAGCCGCCCCAGGGCTCGCTTGCCGTTATCGACGCCGAGCAGCGTCCCTACTGTGACGCTGTTATGTCCGCGCTGGAGGCCCGCGGTGCAGGTAGAGCTGCCTTTGTCAAGGATCCCCGCCTCTGCCTGAGCTGGCCCGCCTGGCGGTCGCTCGCGACAGGGGAGCGCCATATCCTCATCTACGTCTACCGCGAGCCGCTGGCGGTGGCGCGTTCGCTGCAGACGCGGCACGGGTTTCCACTGGCTTTCGGACTCTTGCTGTGGGAGCACTACAACCGGCTCGCCCTTGAGGCACTGCGCGATGAAGAGCACCTCTGCATCAGTTACGCGCAGATGGCGTCTGACCCCGATGCACTGACGGGCCTGCTGGAGCGGCTTCGGGAGCTGGATGTGCCCTGCGATCCCGCGGCTGGAGCGGCGCTGTTCAAGCCGTCGATGCAGCATGCCCCACCGGTCGACCAGGCCGGCGCAGCGTTGCAGTCCTTTGAGCAGACCCTGCTCGCGGACCACTGCGAGGCGCTGTGCGCCGGCGGCCCGCTATTGCCGCTACCGGCGCCGACCACATCGCTACACCACAAGATTCGGGATTTCGCAACGGCGCTTGCGCCTTTGTCTGATGCACTGGAAACCCGACAGCGGCTGAGCGAGGCCCGGACGCTCTCTGACGAACGAACAGCAGAGCGCGACCAGTTGCTGGGTGAATGGAAAACGCTGAACGCAGCCCACGATGAGCTGGCGGACGCCCACGAGCGCGAAGTGGAGAGCCACAGGGACACTATAGCCCAGCGCGATGCCCTCCACGATGAGCACAACGCGCTGTATGAGCAGTACAACACCCTGGTAGAGGATCGGGAAGCGCTGAAGGCGGAGCTGGCGTCCCGATTGAGCGAGCTGGCAGAGCTGACCGACAAGACAGACTACCTGTTCCACGAACTGTCCCAGACCTATACCCACCTGCTGGGTTACGAGCAGTCCAGCCTGGCGCGCGTGAACCGCTGGGTAACGCGGGCGTACAAAATGGCTACCGGCCAGCGCCGCGAGAACAGCCGCTACGATGACGTGCTCGCCAACGCACGCCAGCACATGACGGCACATGCGCTGGACATGCCACCGCCGCGTCCTGGCAAGCTCGCCATGCTGGGCAATGTGGCTCGCTACATGGCAAGCAATCCGGCGGGCTCCCTGCGCAGTCTCAGCTGGCCGCGCATGCGTCGCGGCCTCTCGGTGTTCTTCGGTTCCTCCGCGGCGGATCTGCAGGTCTGGATAGATGCGCGATTCCCGGAGCAGGCGATGGCGCGCATGGCGCTGGACCCTGGTGCCCTCAGCCCCGGCCTGGACAATCTGGAACTGGAGTTTCCATCCGCTGAGTCGCCGCGGGTCTCCATCGTCGTGCCGGTGTACAACGACTATCGTGTCACGGTGCACTGCCTGCAATCGGTTCTGCGACATACCACGGCGGGAGAGTACGAGGTCATTGTCGCCGACGACGGCTCCACCGATCTCACCGCGTCCCTTGAGTCGCGCCTAAAGGGTATCCACGTCGTCCGCGGCGGCAACCTTGGCTTTCTGCGCAACTGCAACCGGGCGGCGGCTCGTGCAAGGGGTGAGTTTGTGCTTCTCCTGAACAACGATACCGCCGTCACCGCCGGGTGGCTGGATTCGCTCCTCGAGGTGTTCGATGACCCCGGCGTAGGCGCCGCCGGGCCGAAACTGCTGTTTGCCAATGGGGCACTGCAGGAGGCGGGTGGCATCATGTGGCGCGATGGCTCGGCCTGGAACTTCGGGCGCATGGACGATGCCGGCAAGCCCGCCTACAACTATGTAAAGGACGTGGACTACATTTCGGGTGCCTGCCTGGTGGTGCGCCACTCGCTGTGGCAGCAGCTCGGCGGCTTCGACGAGCGTTTCGTCCCCGCCTATTACGAGGATGCGGACATCTGCTTCGCCGTCCGCGAAGCGGGCTACCGCGTGGTATATCAGCCCGCATCCAGCATCTTCCATTTCGAGGGCGTGAGCAACGGCACGGACCTGACGGCCGGGGTCAAGCAGCACCAGGTCACCAACCAGCAGGTCTTTGCCGACAAGTGGCAGGCGGTGCTGGAGCGCGACCACTACCCCAATGCCGAGCACGTGATATGGGCCCGGGATCGTTCGGCGAACAGGCCCTGTGTGCTGTTCATTGACCACTATGTGCCGCAGTACGACAAGGATGCCGGTTCCCGCTCTACGTTCATGTACGTGAAGCTGTTGCTGGCCATGGGCTATCGGGTGCAGTTCATGGGCGCCAACTTCTTCGCCCATGCGCCCTACACCCGGGACCTGCAGCAGCTCGGTGTCGAAGTGCTGGTCGGCGAGTCCATTGCCCGCGGCCTGGATGCCTGGCTTGGGGAGCACGCGCCCTACATCAACCAGATATTCCTGCATCGCCCCCACGTCGCCGAACAGTTCCTGCCGCACCTGAAAAAGCTGACGGCCTGCCCGCCGATCAATTTTGTGGGGCATGACCTGCACTACCTGCGCATTGGCCGGGAGGCGGAAGTCCTCGGCGACCCGGCACTGCAGAAGAGCGCGGACAGCTGGCGCCAGCGCGAATATGCAGTATTCGACCAGGTGGACCGCATCTATTATTTCTCCCAGGCCGAGACCGACGAAATCGCCAGCCACCGACCGGACCTCGCGCTGCGCACCATCCCCCTGCACGCGCTGGAGGACAAGTCCCTGCCTGATTACGCACCCACGCAGCCGCAGCACCTGCTCTTTGTCGGCGGTTTCAATCACCCGCCGAACGTAGATGCTGCGCGCTGGTTTGTGGAAGACATCCTGCCCCGCGTAAGGGCATCCGTTCCAGCCTGTCACCTCCACCTGGTGGGCTCCAATCCCAACAGCGTTGTGAAGGCGCTCGCCTCGGACCACATCACCGTGCACGGGTATGTGGACGATGCCGCACTCGAGGCGCTCTACCGTGAGGTCGGCCTGGCGGTGGTGCCGCTGCGCTACGGCGCGGGAGTCAAGGGCAAGGTTCTCGAGGCGGTACAGCACAACGTGCCGCTGGTTACCACCACCATCGGCGCCGAGGGCATCCCCGATGCCGACGTGGTGATGTGGATTGCCGATGAGGCCGATGCCATTGCGGATGCGGTGACTGGCATTCTGAATGGCTGCGCCGACGTGACCGGGCGCATGGCGCGCTACAGCGACTGGCTGGCGCAGCACTTCAGCCGGCGGCGGGCGGAGGCGCTGTTGCGGGACGACTTTGAGTGAAGTGCTCAGGCGCCAATGCGACTGTACAACCATTTATGGCGTTACACGATCTGCTTTCTTCGCCTACTGAACATTTCTGCGGTGTTTCGCTTTTGGCTGAATTCAATGTTTGTCATTAGGTTGGCGACTGCGGTTAGATTTAAGTGGTCCGTCAAAGTGCAGTAATGTGGATGTTGAAATTAAGGACCCGGGC
>JAWLGG010000246.1:0-5032 GCA_041685155.1 Chromatocurvus sp. | reverse complement strand
GACGGTGCTCTCGCGCTGCCTGCAGTTCAACCTCAAGAACATGCCACCGGAGCAGATTGCGGGTCACCTGCGCTCTGTGCTGGATGCGGAGGGGGTGCGCTACGAGGACCCTGCGCTGCGCCTGCTCGGGCGCGCCGCCGCAGGGAGCATGCGCGATGCCCTCAGCCTGACGGACCAGGCGATCGGCTATGGCGGCGGTGAGCTTACGGACGTCGAGGTAAGAACCATGCTCGGCGTGACGGACCGGGCGGGCATTCTGCAACTGCTCGATGCCCTCGCCCGCGATGATGCCGGGGCGGTTCTGCAGGTCGTCTCGACCATGGCCGACACCGGGGCCGATTTCGGCAGTGCCGTCGATGAGCTCATTGCGACCCTGCACCAGCTCGCCATCGCCCAGGTCGTACCGGATGCCATCGCAGCCGACATGGATGACCCTGACGGGCTACGCCGCCTGGCGGCGGCACTTACCGGCGAGGACGTGCAGCTTTACTATCAGATGGCCGTGAACGGCAAGCGGGACATGGCGATCAGCGTCGATGCCCGCAGTGCCTTCGAGATGATCCTCCTGCGCATGCTTGCGTTCCGCCCCGTGACGGCTGGCCGGGCTCCGGCAGCGCGGGCGCAGGAGGAGCCGGCATCGGTTCCGCAGGCCACCCCGGCCCCGGCTGCCGGATCGCCCCGGGACGCTGCAGCACCTACCGCGCCGAAGCCACCCACGACCAAGGCATCGCCGCCGCCGACACCTGAAGACAGCGCCGGCGAGGTCGGCGATCGCGGAAAAAAGCCTGAGGCGCCGTCCGGCGGCGCCGATATCGACTGGGCAGAGCTGCTCCCTGCACTGGGACTTACGGGGAGCACCCTGCTCACGGCCAGGAACTGCGAGTGGTACAGCGACTGTGGCGATTCGGTGGCCCTCAGGCTTGACCCGGAACAGGCAAACCTGTTCAACAAACGGCATGTCGAGCGTATCGAGAAAGCCCTGCGCCAGGCACTGGCCAGGCCCACGCTGACAGTCAGCGTCGAGGTGGGGCAGCTGAACAGCGAGACGCCGGCGCAGCGCGAGCACCGGCTGGCGCGGGAGCGGCACGCGGCGGCGGTGGCGAAGATGCGCGGGGATCCGCGCCTGTCGGCATTGATCGCGCGTTTTTCCGCAACGCTCGACGAACAGGGCATCGAGGTCAGGGTCAACAACAGGTAGGCTGCGCAACATGCGGCGCGGTCATCGCAGACAAGGGAGTCACGGGACATGAAGGGAAGTATCACGGAAATGATGCAGCAGGCGCAGAAAATGCAGTCTGACATGCAGAAAGCGCAGGAGGCCCTGGCGGCACAGGAAGTCACTGGTGAAGCCGGCGCGGGCATGGTCCGGGTCACAATGACCGGGCGTCACGACGTGCGCTCGGTGAGTATCGATGACAGTGTGATGCAGGAGGACAAGAGTGTGCTGGAGGACCTTCTCGGTGCGGCGGTCAACGACGCGGTGCGCAAGGTCGAAGCGGCAAACAAGCAGGCAATGTCGGAACTGACCTCTGGGCTGAACCTGCCCGAGGGCTTCAAGATGCCGTTCTGATCGCCATGAAGTTCAGTCCCGCCCTCGAAACACTGATCGAGTCGCTGCGCTGCCTGCCTGGTGTCGGTCCCAAATCGGCGCAGCGCATGGCACTGTATCTGCTCGAGCGCAACCGTGGCGGCGCATCGTCGCTGGCGGATGCGCTGCGCGAGGCGGTGGATCGTATCGGCCACTGCCAGCGCTGCCGCAATCTCACCGAACTCGAGCTGTGCGAGATCTGCAGCGATCCGCGCCGCGACCAGAGCACGCTGTGCGTCGTCGAGACGCCCGGTGACGTGCTGGCCGTGGAGCAGGCGGGGGGCTACCGTGGCTGCTATTTCGTGCTGATGGGGCACCTCTCACCCATTGACGGCATCGGCCCGGAGGATATCGGCCTCGACCGCCTGCAGGCCCAGGTGGAGGCACAGGGCATCACCGAGGTGATTCTCGCGACCAACCCGACCGCCGAGGGTGAGGCGACGGCCTACTACCTGACCGAGATGCTGGGGGCGCGCGGTGTCGGCATGTCGCGTATCGCCCACGGTGTGCCGCTGGGAGGCGAGCTGGAGTATGTCGACGGTTCGACGCTGATGCACGCGTTTACCGGACGTACGCCCGTGGTGCGCTCGTGAACTGGACGCTGGTGGCCACCCAGCGCGAGCTGGAGGCCGTGCTGCCCGATCTTGCGCAGGCAGAGGCCCTCGCGGTGGATACCGAGTTCATGCGGCGCAACACGTTCTTTCCGCAGATTGCGCTGCTGCAGCTGAGCGCCGGGGAACACGCGCTGCTCATCGATCCACTGGGCATCGAGGATACACAGCCGATCCGAGCCCTGTTTGCGAACGAGAATATTGTCAAGGTGCTGCACTCGGCGAGCGAGGACCTGGAGGTCTTTGATCACTGGCTGCAGCTGTCGCCGCAGCCGCTGTTCGATACGCAGCGCGCGGCCGGCTTTCTCGACCGGGGTTTCGGGCTGGGCTATCGGGCCATGGTCGAGACCTATTGCGGCGTTCATCTCGACAAGGGGGAGACGCGCTCCGACTGGCTGCAGCGGCCGCTGAGTCAGTCGCAGTGTGACTACGCTGCGCTGGATGTCGCCTACCTGCTGCCTGTCTACCGGGAGATGCGCGCGGCGGTGGAGGCGGAGAACAAGCTCGATTGGGTCTTCGAGGATGGGCGGACCGCGATCGGCGGTGCCGGCAGCGCGTCGGACGCCTATTATCGTCGGATCAAGTCGGCCTGGAAGCTCGACGCCAGGCAGCTCGCGGTTCTGCGCGCTGTCTGCGAGTGGCGCGAGGAACAGGCGGTGGTCCGGGACAAGCCCCGCAGCTGGATCATACCCGACGCCGCCTGCCTCGAGATCGCGCGCTGTGGCGATCCCGACGCGCAGAGGCTGGCGCAGATTCCGGACCTGCCGCCGGCGGCGCTGCGGCGCTACGCCGACGAGCTGCTGGACTGCATCCTCACGGCGCGGTCGCTGCCCGACAGCGCCCTGCCTGACCCGCTGCCCGGGCCCCTCGCCGCAGATGAGCGACGCGTTCTGAAAGCCCTGAAGCAGCGCGGCAGACAGCTGGCAGAGTCCCTCGGGGCCGCACCGGAGTCGCTCCTGCCGTCGCGGGACTACGACAGGCTGCTGCGTGAATCCGCCGGTGAGCTGATTGACGTCCCGGACTACTGGCTGGGCTGGCGCGCCGCCGTGGTGATCGATCCGCTGCGGCGGTTCCTGGCGGAGCGGGCGGCATGAAGCGCGTCGTCGAGGTCTTTGCCAGTTCGCGTCGCGAGGGCATGTACCTGTATGTGGCGCGTGGTCAGCTGTGGGATGAGCTGCCAGAGACCCTGCGCCAGGCCTTTGGCGTTCCGCGGCCAGCGATGACGCTCGTGCTGACCCCGGAGCGACGCCTTGCCCGGGTCGCCGCGGAGGAGGTGATAGCCGCGATCGACGACAGGGCCTTTTACCTGCAGATGCCGCCCACGCATCCGGCGACGGAGGCGACGCGCGCTGATGCATGAGCCCTGGTGGAATCGACTCGCCCTCGAGGATCTGTCGCCAGAGCAGTGGGAGCAGCTTTGCGACGGCTGTGGTCGTTGCTGTGTGCACACGCTGCAGCATGAGTTCACCGGAGACTATGTCCATACCAGCGTACACTGCCGCTATCTCGATGCGACGAGCTGTCGATGCACGGACTACGCCAACCGCCTGCGCAACGTCCCGGACTGTATCGCGCTGGAGCCGGCAACGGCGAGCCAGTTCAGCTGGCTGCCCGCCACCTGTGCCTATCGCCTGCGCGCCGCCGGGCAGTCGCTGCCGGCGTGGCACCCCCTGGAAACGGGGGATGCCGATAGCGTGCACCGTGCGGGGGTTTCCGTGCGCGGCCGCGTCATCAGCGAGGAGTTCGTGCCGGCTGATCACCTCGAGGACTACGTGGTGCAATGGGCAGGGCAGGAGGACTGAAACATGCTGACGGAAACCGGCTATGTGTTTGCAATGGCGATCTATCTGGTGGCGGGACTGCTCACCTGCGCGGTCGGCGCGCTCTGGGTGGCGAGGCGCCCGGGCTGGCGGCTGGCCTGGTTCCTCACCGGGGTGGCGCTGCTGCTGACGCCCGCTTTGCCGACGCCCGGCATGGACACGCTGGCGCCGGCGGCGATTGTCGCGGGTTTCCAGCTGGCGACCGCCGGCGTCGAGCCGGCAATGCACGCGCTGCGGCCCCTGGCGATCGCGCTAGCCGCAGCCTGGCTGCTGGCGCTGGCAGGGGCAGTCCTGTTCTGGCGACGACGCAAAAGCCCTTAGTGGTCCACGCGGGCCGAGTGGAATACTGAGAGGCGCGCCTTGCGCGCGCCCCCCCGCAATCGGTACCCTTTGCGGCTTCTTTTATGCCACAGGCGCTGACGCATCATGAAATTCACCGGAACCAAGAACTACGTTGCCACTGACGACCTGCGCATGGCCGTCGATGCCGCTGTCAACCTGCAGCGGCCGCTCCTGATCAAGGGGGAGCCGGGCACGGGCAAGACCATGCTGGCTGAAGAGGTCGCAGAGGGCCTGGGCAAGCCCCTGATACAGTGGCACATCAAGTCGACCACGAAGGCACAGCAGGGCCTCTACGAATACGATGCCGTCTCGCGCCTGCGCGATTCCCAGCTCGGCGATGAAAAAGTCTACGACATCGGCAACTATATCAAGCGCGGCAAGCTCTGGGACGCCTTCGCTGCGGAAGAGCAGGTGGTGCTGCTGATCGACGAGATCGACAAGGCCGATATCGAGTTCCCCAATGACCTTCTGGTGGAGCTCGACCGCATGGAGTTCTTCGTGTACGAGACCGGCGAGACCGTCCGCGCCGTGCACCGGCCCATCATCATCATCACCAGTAACAACGAGAAGGAACTGCCGGATGCCTTCCTGCGCCGCTGCTTTTTCCACTTCATCAATTTTCCCGACCGCGACACCATGCGCCAGATCATCGACGTGCACTACCCCGGCAT
>JAWLGG010000245.1:0-5035 GCA_041685155.1 Chromatocurvus sp. | reverse complement strand
GCCCGCCGCCGCCCTCGGTGAACATGACCACTGGCAGTCGGTGGCGCGAGGCGATCTCGCACAGGCGATCCAGCTTGCGGTGGTGAAAATAGCCCTGGGTGCCGGCGAGCACGCTGTAATCATTGATCGCGACCGCCGCGCGCGCCCTGTCGCGCCCGACGCTGTCGGCATTGATGGTGCAGGTGCCGGTAACTATGCCATCCGCCGCGGTCGCCCCCTGCAGGTCGGCGTAATCGCGACGGCTGCGCTGGGCGGCCACCGCGAGCTGCCCGTACTCCTGGAAACTTCCCGCGTCCACGAGGTCGTGAAGGTTCTCCCTCGCCGTTCGGAACCCCTTCGCGTGGCGGCGCTCCCGCGCATCCGCGCGGGCATCGTCGAGGGTGACCGCCAGCCGCTTCAACAGCTGCTGCAGGGCGTCGCCCTCGCCCTCCGGGTCAGCCACGCCGCGGAATCAGCGTCCGCGCCACTGCGGCTGCCGCTTCTCGAGAAAGGCGCTGACACCCTCCCCCGCATCGTCGCTGTCCACACAGATGTGCTGCAGGGCCGCCTCGTGGGAGATGACCGCCGCGAGATCGTTCTCCGCGGCGAAGCCCAGGCTCTTCTTCGCGTACTGCAGGGCCAGGGGCGCCTTGCCCGCGAGCTCGGTGGCCCACTCCAGGGTCGCCTCGAGCAGCGCGTCGTCCTCGATAACGCGATTGCACAGGCCCAGCGCCAGGCACTTCTCCGCGGACACCTTCTCTCCGGAAATCATCATCTCGTAGGCGCGCTTGCGTCCGAGCACGCGCACGAGCTGCCAGGTGGCTCCGCCGTCGGGGACCAGACCGATGGCGGCAAACGCCTGATACAGGTAGGCGCTGCGCGCCATCACCGACAGATCACAGGCCATGGCAAAGGCGCTGCCGATGCCCGCCGCCGCGCCGTTCACGGCGGATATCCACGGCTTGGTCGACTCCGCGATGGCCAGCAATGCGGGCTTGTACTCATTGTTCAGCATGGCCTCTATGGCGATGCCGCCCTCACTGCCCGCAGATGACACCTCCGCCAGATCGGCGCCGGCACAGAAGGCGCGCCCGGCGCCCGCGAGCACAACCACCCTCACCTCGGTGTCGGCATTCACCGCATGCGCGGCCGCCAGCATGTCAAGGCGCAGCGCCAGGTTGAACGCGTTCAGGTTGTCGGGCCGGTTCAGGGTAACCAGCGCCACCGCGCCGTGGCGCTCCACCGTTACCGTATCGAAACTCGTCATTGCCGTTGTCCTTGTCAAGAAAGGGCCGAAATCAGTCTTTTGCCGCCACCGCGCCCTGCCGCTTCAGCGCCTCGATATCGTCGGCGGCGAAGCCCATCGACTCGAGAATGGCATGGGTATCCTCGCCGGCGCCGTGCGCGCCATGATCAACCGCCGACGGTGTGCGCCCGAAGCGCGGCGCCGGCGCCGGCTGTACCACGCCATCGACCTCAATATACACTTTGCGCTCAAGGTTTGCCGGATAGTCGGGCGCCTCGGTAAAGCGCAGCACCGGCGCGACGCAGGCATCACTACCCTCGAACAGCGCGCACCATTCGTCCCGCGTCCTCTGCAGGAAAACATCCGCCAGCCGCGCCTTCATGGCGGGCCACTCGGCGGCGTTGTTCTGGTCCTCGAAGGCCTCCGCAGGAAGTTCTGCAAGCCGGCAGAGCTCGGCGTAGAACTGGGGCTCGATCGCCCCCACGGCGAGGTACTCGCCATCGGCACAGGCGTAGGTGTCATAGAAGTGGGCGCCGCCATCGAGCATGTTCACACCGCGGGTGTCCGGGTTCCACGCGTCCAGGGAATGCAGGCTGTGGAACATCCACATCGACTGCGCGGTGCCATCGACCATGGCGACATCGATGACCTGTCCCTGCCCGGAGCTCGCGGCTTCCAGCAGCGCCGCGAGGATGCCATTGACCAGCAGCATGCCACCACCGCCCATGTCTCCCACCAGGTTCAGGGGTACCGTGGGCTTGCCTCCCGCCGGCCCGATCGCATAGAGCGCACCGGCCAGGGAAATGTAATTGATGTCGTGCCCCGCTCTGTGCGCGAGGGGGCCGGTCTGCCCCCAGCCGGTCATGCGGGCGAAGATCAAGCGCGGATTCCTCTCGAGGCAGACCTCGGGAGCAAGACCCAGCTTTTCGCAGACTCCGGGGCGGAACGGGTCGATCAGTACATCGGCGTTCTCGAGCATGCGCAGCAGTGTCTCGACCCCCGCCGGGTCCTTCAGGTTGATCACGATCGACTTCTTGCCGCGACCGCTGACCCGTTCTGTGAGTTTCGGGTCCGGGGCGCCAGCGCGGTCGACGCGGATCACCTCCGCGCCCATGTCCGCCAGCATCATGCCGCCCATCGGCGCCGGGCCGATACCCGCCAGTTCGATAATCGTGTAGCCGTGCAAGGGTCCCATGCCGGTGCCCGCTACTTCGGCTGCATGCGGATGCCACCATCCAGCCGCACGCACTCGCCGTTCAGGTAATCGTTCTCGACCATCATCTGCGCCAGGTGGGCGATCTCGTCGGGATCGCCAAGGCGCTGGGGATACAGGACCTGGCTGCCCAGGGGCTTCAGGTGCTCCCATATCTCGGGGGTCAGTTCCTCGGCGCCGCCCATCAGCAGCGGCGTGGCAATCAGGCCCGGAACAATAGTGTTGACGCGGATGCCGAGGACCGCGAGATCGCGGGCAACCGGCAGCGTCAGCCCGACAATGCCGCCCTTGGACGCAGAGTAGGCCGCCTGGCCGATCTGGCCCTCATAGGCCGCCACGGAGGCGGTATTGATGATGACGCCGCGGCCACCATCGCGGGTCAGCGGCTCGTTATCCGCCATCTTCTCGGCACACAGGCGCAGGACATTGAAGGTGCCGACAAGATTGACGTCAATGACCTGCTTGAACGCATCCAGCGGAAACGCCCCTTTCTTTCCCATGGTGCGAATGGCGTTGCCGATGCCCGCGAAATTGCAGTTGATGTGTATGGCACCAAAGGCCTCCAGCGCCGCCGCAATGCCCGCCTGCACCGACGCCTCGTCCGTGACATTCACACTGGCGAAAACCACCCTGTCGCCCAGCTCCGCCGCCAGCGCCTCGCCCTTTTCCGCGTTCATGTCAAAAATGACGCACTTCGCGCCCTGCGCGACAAAGCGCCTGACGGAGGCGCGCCCCAGACCGGAGGCGCCGCCAGTGATCACCGCTACCCTGTCTTTCAGTTCCATGGCTTCTGTTCCCTGTGCTGTTGTCTCAGAAATTGCGTGTATTGAACGGTACGTAGTCTGCCGACAGGCAGTCGCGGCTGATGATAATCTTCATCACCTCCGAGCTGCCGGCATAGATTGTCGATACCCGTGCATCCGTATACTGACGGCTGATCGGGTACTCGTCCATGTATCCGGCACCGCCGTGCAGCTGGACACCGATTGCCGCCGCCTCGACCTGCAGCTCACTGGTGGCCAGCTTGGCCTTGGCGGCATCCACCGCGGTGAGCGCGCCGGCATTGAAGGCCTCGACGCACTGGTCGACGTAGGTCTGGGCGATATCCAGCCGCGTACGCAGGTCGGCGAGCTGGAACTGTGTGTTCTGAAAGGCCGCCAGCGGCTTGCCGAAGGCCTTTCGCTCCTGCACGAATGCGGCGGTAAGGTCCCAGGACAGCTGCGCGGAGGCGATGTAGCCCGCCGCTCCCATGAGGCGCTCCTCGGCGAGCCCTTCCATCAGGTAGATGAAACCCTTGCCGGGCTCCCCGAGCACGTTGGCCTTCGGCACCCGCACGTCGTTGAAGAAAAGCTCCGCAGTGTCCTGCGCCTTGAGACCCATTTTGTTCAGGTTGCGGCCACGCTCGAAACCGGGCATGCCGCGCTCGACGATAAACAGGGTCATGGCGTGGGGATTGTTATGTGGATCGGTCTTGGCAGCGACAATCACCGCGTCGGCATTGATGCCGTTTGAGATATAGGTTTTCGAGCCGTTAATCACCCAGGTGTCGCCGTCCTCCACCGCCGCGGTGCGCATGCCCGCCAGATCACTGCCGGCGTCGGGCTCGGTCATGGCAATGGCCAGGATGCACTCGCCCGACACGCAGCGTGGCAGAAAGCGCTGGCACTGTTCCTCGCTGCCAAACCGCGTGAAATACGGACCCACCAGGCGACTGTGCAGGCTGTTGTACCAGTCGCCGGCGCGCGCGTAGCAGGTCTCCTCGATAATGACCTGCTCGAAGCGGAAGTCATTGTCGCCCATGCCCCCGTACTTCTCTTCCGGCCAGACCATGAGGAAACCGCGCTCGCCGGCGCGCCGGAAGGCGTCGCGGTCGACAATGCCCGCCTCACGCCAGTCTTCCATGTGTGGCACAATCTCCGCGGCGAGAAACTTTCGGTAGGCATCGCGGAACATTGTCTGTTCTTCGGTAAAACGCCGTGGCAGCATCGGGAAACTCCAGTTCTGGGCAATGTCACAGTATGGTGAGCACCCGCGGCGCCAACAATGACCGCCACCGACAAAAAACTTGACTCAAACTGACAGCCTCGCGGGCCACTCCCTCGGCGCTGTGGGGGCAGGAATCCAGCAGTGCGCAAGCTCTCCATCTCCGTGCATTTCGCGCGCGCCGTACTCCGGCACACAGTCGCCAGAGGCGTGGACCCGCTGCCCCTGCTGCGCCGCAACGGCATTTCGCCGCGCCTGCTGCAGGAACGCCACGCGCGCATCTCGATAGAGCGCTTCGCCGACCTGCAGATCGGCACCATGCGCGCCATGCAGGACGAATCCCTCGGCTACTGCGAACGCCCGATGCCACTCGGCACCTGGGCGATGATGTGCCACGCGGTTGTCGGCTCAACCACGCTGGGCCAGGCGCTGCACCGCCACTGCCGTTTCTATTCGCTGTTTGATTTCGGGCCCTGCCCCGAGCTCGATACCGACGGCGAGAGCGCCGTAATCCGGCTGGCAGGGCTCACCGACGGCGTCATCGATCCCTACATCGCCGAGCTGTTCCTGTTCAATATCCACCGCTTCGGCAGCTGGCTGGTGCAGGAGCATCT